>JAFEBR010000275.1 GCA_018242565.1 Planctomycetota bacterium
AGTACAGACGGTTCGATCATGGCCCTGGTGTCCACGGCGGAAGGCGGTCGCGTTTACATCCTGCGTGACGGGAAACTTGTCAACACGCTGGCGGCCAAGGTCGATGACCTGGCGTTATCTCCGGAAGGAGAGCATCTGGCGGTGACTATGGGGAATCAACTCCATATGTATGACACCCAGGGGGGATTGCTCTGGTCGTACACCGGCGACGACATTTTGCGGACGCCGCGCTTCTCGCCCGATGGCCGGCGCATCGCCTGCGGTAGCGAATTAGGACGGCTGGAAGTTCTCGACATCCACGGGCAGCGCGTTCGCCGGCAAATGTTTCCGGCCTGGCCCATCCCGGCCTGGCTGCCCGACGGCGGACTCCTCGTCGTCACCTGGACCGGCGGCATCACTCGAATGGACAGAACCTTCCAGCGAATTGAACGGTTCCGGTTCCAGCTTCAGCCCGAGAATCTCGTCAAAGCCGACGACCTTACGCGGCCCGAAACGGTGCCCACTTCCCGAATCACAAACGCCACCAACGCTCTCGAGCAACCGTTGCCGGTGACACCCAATCTGCTGAAAGAAACGACCGCACTAATTGATATCCGCTGCGAACCGAAAACGCATGGCGATCCCCGCGAATGGCAGCACAAAATCGAACGGCTGACAGACGGCGATCCGACTCCGCCGCAAACGCCGTGGCTCGAATGGAGCGACATCAACTACATCGACAGCGGGTGGCGGTCGAAACTCACCATGCACATCGACACGTTCCGCACGCAGTTGCTGGTCGATGCCGTGACGTTCGTCGAAGATCCGAAACATCCCGAATCGTGGCTGCGGAACTGCCGGCTGGAATATTGGGATGCCCAGGCCGCAACTTGGCGGCCGGGGCCGCGGTTCCTCAGCAACAGCGCCACCCACAGCCATCGCTTGGAGAAGCCGATTTCCGCCGCTCGATTCCGGCTTGTTTCGGCCGGGGGCGGCTCTTGGCCGGTGGGAAATATTCGGCTGGGCGAATTGGTATTCCACGGCAAGGTTCTCGGGCCTTCACACCCGGATGCCGTCGAAAATCGGTCCGTGGCGGTTCTTTTCGACGAACGGGAAGAAGATCTCGCCGCAATGATGGCCGCGCCGCTCCGGCCATTTGCCTTTCACTATGCCGACGCGTATTCGGGGGGCAAAAGCCTAACGCTCACGCAGCCTGGCGAAACCGTTTCCCACTGGCAGCCGCCATTCGGCCACTGCCTGCCCGGCTGGGATTTCGAGATCGTCGAGAATCCGCAAAAGCCGGGCGAATATCGCTGGTTGCAATTCGCCTGGAAGCGAGGCGCGCCGGAAACGAAAGGCCTGGCCCTGGGAGTTGGCCCCGGCCACACCGGCGGCTGGCTGTTCACGGCGGGCGAACCGCCGAAGCTGGAAGGGGCGAATCCGAAATCGCAGTCCAACTCGCCACCCACGGATTGGGACGTCGTCCGCGTGGATCTGTGGAAGTTGAACGGCGGGGCTCCCTATCGTATCCGCACGCTGACGCTGGCGACCGTCGACGGAAGCGGTTTGTTTGATCAAGTCCTGCTCGGCCGGACGGAAGCCGATTTGCAGGCAGTGCCGAGACGCCATCCGTGAGTTCGGAGAGCACCATTTCCAATCACCAAATTCGTTCGCCGTCGTCCTCGAAAACGGGCAGGTCATGTTTGTTCACCAATCGAATCTCGACGGAAATTTCCGAAAATCCTCGGACGCCGGGTTTTAGTGCGCAATTCCCAACGATCGCCTGCAGCAACTCCACCGCTGCTGTGCGCGGTGCGGCCACCCACGGTATTCTCGCATCGGCAAGAGCATTGAACGGCGCACGACTTGATCGCGCGGCTCGGGCGAGCAGGCCAGTCTCTGCAGAAAACTGTGTGGGCCGGCTTACTGTGAATCGACTGGATTTGCAGGCGGATCGGGGCGTCAATCGGGTCGAGCCGGCGTGACCGAACAAAACTGCCACCGGTGTTTTGCTGGCGGGGACCTAAGAATGAGTCATCACGCGTATCATGCTTCGGTCTTCGTGATGCAACAGACGACTTATCCGGGCGCCGCGGGCACATCCACGCGGGGTGGACACCGCCGGAATGGACTCCGCCCAAATTGTCCCGATTTGTAACGTCACCTGAGCCTTGATCCAGGGTCGATAGACCTCTGACGTCGAATCCCGGCGCCCGCCCGCTGGGGCCCAGCAACGGCAAAAACAGCCCAATTTGCGTAATCGGAATTTTCGCTAAAGTCGAACAGCCACCGTCGTCGATGAGAGATATGGTGAAATTCCGCTATTTTTTCGCAAACAGCCCCCTTCCTTCGGCGAGTCAATGTGAAGCCCCGCAGGCCCCTGGATTCATGGCACTGCCGCAGGCTGTGGTCCGCGACAGGGCTGCGCGCCGGCGTTTTCTGCCTGGGGCTGCTGGTCATCTTGCTCTGCCCATGGGCCTGGGCCAACGAAACGGCGACTCGCAACGATGACGGCGACTCTGGAGTTGGGCCAACAGCAACGGACGCCGAGTCTGGCGTCGACTTGCACGAGACGGCTCTTGGATCCCTCCTGAGTGACTCAGGAATTCCGCAGAACTGGTCTGAAAAGGCACCCGTCGGCGGATATGGCAAGTCTCCAATGGAGCACGAAGGCGAGTCCGAGGAATCGGGCCTGCCGTTGCGAGGGAAATTCGACGAGGGGTTTGAACTGGAATCCTTCGATCACCAGTTCCAACTGCGATTGCGGGCCCTGACGCAGATCGATGGCAAGTTCTTTCTGCCCACCGATCAGGAACCGGCCCGGAGTGGTATCTACATCCCCCGGTTTCGCGCGTACTTCGAGGGCCAACTGACCGACTTGTATCAGTATGAACTGTCGCTGCAGCGCAGCGTCGAAGGGACCTTTGATGTGCTCGACGCCAACGTGAACTTCGTTCCGTCAGAAGGCTTCCAGGTTCGCGTGGGCCGAGCCCTCGTCCCCTACAGCTACGCCTGGTACGACCATCTCGAACAGTTCTACATCACCCCTGAACGCGGCCTGTTCCCCTTGAATTTCGGACTGGCACGTCAGGCGGGTGTCTTCGTCCATGGCAAGATCTACGAAAAGCGATTGCAATACGCTTTCGGGGGCACTTGTGGCCAGCTTTCGGGACTAGCCGACAACAACACAACTCGCGACGGCGTGGCCTACATCAACCTGCGGCCGTTTCTGTATACCGAGCAGTATTCCCTGCTGCAGTATCTCGATATCGGCGGTTCGATTTCCGTTGGACGCCAGGTCTACGGTTCAATGCCGCTGCCGATTCGCACTTCGATCCAGACGTCAGAGAATGATGAAGCGGCCCAGGCGGCTTCCTCGGTGATTCTGGAATACAACAAGCCAGTCGTCGCGCAAGGCGATCGCCTGCAAGGCGCATTGCACACGGCGCTGTATTCCGGGCCGGTTTCGTTCGAAGCCGAGTGCTATGCGGCCCGCTTCGGGATGGCCGTCTTTCCCGGTGCGCCCACCGTGGAACTGCCTGTGCTGGGCTATGACATCACCGTCGCGAGTTTCGTTACGGGAGAGACCGTCAAAGACCGCGAAACCGTGACACCGCTACGGTCGGTAACCCGCCGGGGAACCGGCGTGGGGGCCATTGAGCCTTTCGCCCGTTATTCGCGAATCAAATTGGGAAATCAGGTATTCGCCGCCGGCTTGGCCAACGCCAACGACTGGACCAACAACGCCGGGATCACCGACATTGGCGTGAACTGGTATCTCAATCGCTACATTCGCGTCACCTTCGACTGGCAACATTCCATGTATGCCTCGCCCGTCCTGTTAAACGTGGAAAAGGACCAGCACTCACTCTCGAACGATCTCTTCTGGCTCAGATGTCAGTTGTATTTCTAGCCACCTGAAACCACGTCAACACACGGACGTCAAAAATCTGGCTGCTGCCGGGCCTTCCGCGATCGCGGCCGACGGCCGATTCCCCCCGTGACCGCTTTCGTGGGCCTCGCCGCGCCTGCTAGACTCTCTCCGCGGACTCTCAGGACACGCCAGCACGCCTTTCGGAACAGGGGAACAAGGATTTCATGTATCGCGTCATCGTCATGCTGATGGAACCGTACACCTTTCTGGTCGTGAGCCTGTTGGCGATCAACGCCGGAACCTGGTGGCGGCAACGGCCGCGAACCTGGCTGCTGCGACTGGCCACGGTCGTACTGGGGGTCCTCTACGTCTGTTCGATGTCGGCGTTTTCTTATTTCGTGATGTGGTCACTGGAAGCCGGTTATCCGCCCCGCGTGGATCACCCGACGCACGACGACATCGTCGTCGTTTTGAGTGCGGGCCTGATTCTCGAACGGGATGATGGCAGCCGAGTCCATCTGGATGACGTCGGACTGACGCGCTGCCTGTCGGCATTCGACCTGTATCAAGAGGCCGGAAGTTGTCGCCTGCTGTTATCGGGAGGGAAAGTCGACGAGTCGATTCCCGGTCCGACGCTCGCTGAAACCATGCGCGATTTCTTCCTGACGCTGGGGGTCAAACCCGATGACCTGCTGCTCGAGGACCGGTCCAAATCGACGTATGAAAACGCCGTGTTCTCGACCGAGATGTTGAGTCAGACACCCCACCAGCGTGTCTGGCTGGTGACGTCGGCCTCTCATATGGATCGCGCCGTCCGCTGTTTCCGCAAACAGGGACTGGACGTGACTGCGGCACCCTGCGCCCACGAAACGCTGGTTTGCGACCTGGGGGTCTGTCATTTTCTGCCCTCGTCGATCGGCCTGGCGCAACTCACGCGCGCCACCCATGAATGGCAGGGGCGGATCTGGTATCGCCTGCGCGGCCGCATCTGATTCGCGACATCAAAGTGGTCATCGACGCGGGGAGACGCGAGCAGAACCAGGCAGAGCACTTACCGCCAGGTCGAAACCAGCCCCGAACACCGATGCAGCTTTTCACCTGATCCTGAACATGCCGGGCCAGTTTCTGACCCGGCACGAAACAGGCGTCAAATCACAGATCGCCTTGTAGACCCGCAATTACTCCTTGGCGCCACCGGAGGGCGCGTCTTGTCCGGGAAGAGAAGCCCCGGGCGCCAGGCGAGTCACCAGGTCGAGAAGCCGCTTCTGGTTCGCTTCCTGGGTGAAGGGATTCTCATCCGGATTGCCCCCACCCATGCCACCGCCCCCCATCCCCATCAGACCGGGAGGAGGTGCCGAGGGAGGCCCACCGCCGCCAGCGCCCCCTGCACCGCCGGGTCCGCCTCCGCCGCCACCTGGCCGACCGGCAGCACCGCGGCCCCCGCGACCAAACGGCAGTCCAATCGAATCCACCGCGGTCTTCTGTTCTTCCGTGAGCAAGGCTTCCAGCGCTTCAACCCCCGCCTGCGCGTCATCACCCGACATTTTTTCGGCTTTGCCCAGATCGATCAGCAACGCTGCGATCTTTTGAGCCTGCTCGGGCGACAATTCAACATGCAGTTTGAGATCAGGACGCGAGAGCAGTTCGAGTTTACCGACGAGCGAGGTGAGGCCTCGTTTTCCACCTCCGCCGCCGCCACCCCCCATACCGCCGCCCATGCCACCACCCATCATGCCGCCTCCCATACCCATGGGCGGGCCGCCCCCTCCCATCCCCGGAGGGCCACCCATGGGGGGAGAACCACCGGCGGCCGGTCCATTGGCCGGGGCCGCAGCGGGCGCGTTCGCCTCACCCCCTTCAGGGCGACTTCCGAAGGCCTGCATCCCCAGCACGCCGCCGGCGACACCACAGGCCAAACCGAGGACACCCGAGGTGACCCAACTGGGCAGCGCCCCCGAACCGGAATTCTGGGGAGACGAATTGGCTGTATCTGACATGAACCGCTCCTGGAAATGAGAGAAGAGAGGCGTAGATCCTGTTCCCCACTATACTGCCCCGCCACATCCCCCGCGACCGTGTCACCTGCCACCCGCGCGGAATTCCAATCCTCGTTCGCAGACGGACAGGAATTTCGTGCCACCCCTCTGTGCGGATCGTTGTGGCTTCCACCAGACCTGGGCCAATCAACGCGAAACGCCCGTGGTAGAGGACATGTCCTCTGCCACGGGCGCCGCAATCTTTACAGCAGATCAGCGCAAACCGCTTACTTGCCTTCGGCTGCTTCCTTGACCCCCTTCTTGTAGTAGTTGGGGTACGTCGGACGAGCCGGACGCTTGACGGGATTCTTGGCCAATTCCGCGAGGACCACTTCGATCGCCTTGGCCAATTGCGGATCTTTGCCAAGCCGTACCGCCGCGGGATCGAACTCGACTTCGATATCAGGAGCGACACCTCGGTTTTCTACGTCCCAACGGCCGTTCGGGAACCAGATCGCCCAGCGCGGGGCCGTGACAGCGCCGCCATCCACCAGTGACGGATAACCACCGATGCCGACCAATCCCCCCCAGGTCCGCTTGCCGATCAGGGGGCCTAGACCCGCCTGGCGGAACGTATAGGGCAGGTAGTCACCACCGGAACCGGCCTGCTCATTGATCAGCATGACCTTGGGGCCGGGAATCGCCGACGTGGGGAAGGCCTGATCCTCGCCTTCCCGCGTGCTGGCGTAATTCCGGACGGGTTGACGCAGATAATCAACAACGTGATCAGCCAGCAGACCACCGCCGTTGTAACGCTCGTCGATAATCGCCGCCTCCCGCCCCGCCTGGGCGAAGAAATAGCGATTGAATCGGGTGTAGCCACCCACAGCGGTATCGGGCAGATAGATATACGCCACTCGCCCATTGGTGAGCTTATCCACCAGGCGACGATTGTCATCGACCCAGGCCAGATTGCGCAGGGCTCGTTCACTGCCGGTGGGAACGACGGTCACATCACGACTGCCCGAACCATCGGGATTCGGCCCCACACGCAACAGCGTCTGCTTGCCGGCCGTTCCTTCGAACAGGCGGTAGATTTCTTCTTCGCCTTTCAGATCCTGTCCATTGACCGCCAGCAGATACTCCCCTTCTTTCACCGCAGCGCCCGGCTGAGTCAGCGGCGCCCGCAGACTGGGGTTCCAGCTTTCGCCTCGGTACACCTTGATGAACCGATAGCGACCGTTTTCCACACGGAAGTCGGCCCCCAGCAAGCCCGATTTCCGACTCTCGGCACGGGGCAGGTCTCCCCCCATCAGGTAGACATGCTGCAGGCTCAAACCCGCCAGCAGTTCGTCGATCAGATAATTGAGGTCATGCCGGCTGCCCACGGCGTTGAGGTAGCCTTCGTTCTCGGCGAACGCCGCCGACAGATCGAAACCATGGAACCCCGGATCGTACAGAAAGTCGCGCTGCAGACGGAACACTTCACGATAGATCTGCCGCCATTCGGCACGCGGATCGATGCGAATTTCCATCGCGTCGAGATTCAGGGCGCCGTCCCCTGGCTTCGGCGGCTGGGCCGCACTCGTCAGGAAGAACGATTCCCCCAGGCGATACAACAACTTCTCGCCATTGATCGACACCGTGAATTGCGTGGCCCCGTCGAGGAATTTCTCCAGCTTGCGTTTAGCCAGATCAAAGCGCTGCACCGTCGTCGGAGGCGGACCATCTCCGCCCATCTCGTCCAAGGGCATGACGACCGGCGCTTCGAGCAGAAAGAACGTCCCCGCTTTACCCGCGACCAACCCGAAATAGTTCCGGGCAGGAATCGGCAGCGCCAGGGTCCGCTGATCGAGATCGTCGAGATCCACCTTGGTCTTGGGCCCCTCTTTGGGGGCGTCTTTCTTATCTTTGTCACCGTCTTTCTTGTCGGCTTCTTTTTTCTCGGCGTCCTTCTTTTCTGACTCTTTTTTGTCCTTGTCAGCGTCGGACTTGTCCTTCTCGTCATCACTTTCGGGAGCGAGAGGCGATGGACTGTCTTTGCTCAAGACCGTGACATACACAGCACGCGTCACGGGGCGGCTCAGAATCGACATACCGGATCCCACCGACGGCCCGATGTCTGTACTGGCGGTGAAGTACAGATGCTCGCCCCCTTTGTCGAAGGCCGGGTACCGCGCATCACTCATTCCGTCCGTGATCTGCTGCGTCTTGCCCGTTTCCACCGAGTACAGGAAGATTGCATTCAGGTACGACTTCAACTGCCGCGAATAGGCAATCCACTTGCTGTCGGGCGACCAGGTGACGGGGTTGGCCGTATCGTCGTCGTAGGGGGACGTATCGACCTTGGTCGACTTGCCCGATTCGACATCGAGCAGCCAGAGATTCAAGCGCTTGTCATAATACGCAATGCGTTTGCTGTCGGGCGACCAGGCCGGGTTGTAAAAGAAGCTGCTGCCTTCACCGATTTCAAATTTCTTGACTTCGCGGCGGCCATCCTGTGACCGCAACTGCAACTGGTACTCTCCAGACTCGTCGGAGAAACAGGCAATCCACTTCCCGTCTGGCGACCAGGCGGGGTCGCGTTCGGCCACGCCCGGAGAATTCGTCAGGTTCCGCACGTCTCCTTTCTCGGCGGGAACCGTGAGGATCTCTCCCCGCGCTTCGAAGACCGCTCGGGCACCGTTGGGCGAAAGCCCCGATTTCTGGATCGACTTGCCGACCTTTTCGATCTTGCTGCGAACGCTGGGGAGATCCGCTGCCACCCGAATCGGAATCGGCTGCGACTTATTCGTTTTCAAATCGAACAGGAAGAGCTGGCCCAGGCGTTCGTAGACGATGGCATCGGCGCCGGCCGAGGCCGATTTGATGTCACTGGCAGGCGGGTCGATGACCCGTCGCACCTGTTTGCCGGCGGCGTCCGTGGCGAACAGCGTGGTCGCACCATCGCGATCTGAGAGGAAGTAAATCGTGTCCCCGACCCACATGGGGTTGAAGTCGTTCGAGTCGGTGCGCGGCACTTTCGTGATCGACGAATCAGCCAGGTTGGCGATCCAGATGTGAGCGGCCGTACCGCCACGATAGTTTCGAATCGGCCGGTAGCTGCCCGGGTATCCTGGTTTGTTCGACAGGGGAACGTACGCGATCTTCTTGCCATCCGGTGACAGTGCGCCCTCTTCCGCCGATGGAAGGGGCAATTCGACGGGCTGTCCGCCGGTCGCTGAAACCGTAAACAGGCGCTGGAACCGGGCATAGCTGCTGCGAGACGAGCGAAACACAATCTGCTTTCCGTCTGCCGTCCAACTCACCGGCACGTCGGGATCGGGATGGTGCGTGAGTCGTCGGGGCACACCGCCCGCGGCGGGAACCACATACAGGTCGAGGTTTCCCTCGTAGTCCCCGGCGAACGCGATCTGCGACCCGTCGGGCGAAAAGACGGGGTAACTTTCCAGCCCTGTCCCGACGGTCAACCGGCGGGCTTCGCCTCCGGCCCGCGCGACGATCCACAAATCGCCCGCGAAATGAAACACCACCTGCGTGGCACTGACCGTGGGCTTTTGAGGCAACACGGTGGGGTCTGTCACCAGGGGCGGGTTTTGGGCGTGCGTTACGCACGGCACAAACACCAACGCGGCCCAGGTCAGGCCGGAAATCAGACCGCAAAGAAGACGTCTCGAACCGCAGGGCATGGGAATCCTCGTGACCGGGTGGATGTGACGCGCGCGAGAACCTCGCGTTGAAACGCAGGGTGTTCGACGACAACGACTGAATCTTGAACGATTCTGTTTGAAAGTGCCAAAGTTTAGGCAGCAACACTGGAGATGGCAAACCGTGTGGGTGTATGCCTGCATCGTACTTCGCGCCAGAAAGGCCTGCTCGACAATCGCGCACGCGATTACTGATTTGAGGCACCGCCCGATTGGCGGACGACAACTCATCGACCGCATTCATTGAAACTGTGGCGCTGGACTCACGTCACGCGGCAATACTGATTACCGGGCAGACGGCGAATCAGACGCCGCATTTCGAGGATTGTGAGCGTAGCCAGCGCCCGTGACGTTTCGATTCCCGCATCGCGCAAGATCCAATCAATTGGAGTCGGATCCACAGTCACCAGATTCAGGATTTTTCGTTCCTGATCGTCG
>JAFEBR010000276.1 GCA_018242565.1 Planctomycetota bacterium
CGCAGCGTCCAGACTTCCTTGCGCGTGCCGATCTCCAACCGCCGAGCGTCAACAGCCAGTCCCATCGGTCGATCGAAGGTGCGCACCAGTACCGACAATCCGCTTTCAGCAGCCCGCACCGCGAGCAACTTATTGGCTTGATAGGTGCTCACCAGCAGCGTGGCACCTAATTGCTTCATCAAGGCGACAAAACTGCTGGTCTGGGTGAAGCGAAACTCCACCGGTGCGGGCGGCTGAAGATCGGTCCGA
Organism: Planctomycetota bacterium; assembly: GCA_018242565.1. Lineage (GTDB taxonomy): Bacteria > Planctomycetota > Planctomycetia > Planctomycetales > Planctomycetaceae > JACQFH01. Next base: position 250 of record JAFEBR010000276.1, read on the forward strand.
GTCGGTTCGATTCGAATCGGTTCCGACTGCAGCCGCGAGGTTGTTTCGGCAATACTCATAGCAAATCACTCCGGAGTTTCGGGGCAGGCCGGTTCAGAGTCGATCATTGTTCAAAATGCGGCCAACGCCCCGCGCAATGTCGACGGCCGCTCCCGTTGCGTCGAAGAGATCGAGCGAGAAGGTTTCGTCGGCTTCTTTCTTCCGGTCTCCTGGAATCGTGACATACAGGATCTTGGTCCGTTCACCGGGGCGGAATTGCAGGCGACCCTGGATCGCCTGGTAGTCGTTATCCGCGACGGTCGCTTGACCGTCATGGGTCGCGTACGACACCCAGACCGTTTCCTGGCTGGCCGTCGACAGCGTGACGGTAAACGCCATCCGCTTCGTGCCGGCGTTCCCCTCGACCACCGAGGCACTTGTGATCCGCACTTTCGGCGGCGGCGGCGGACTGCCGTCGTCATTGAGAATCGTCCCCACGCCCTGGCTGTCGGCGATCGTGGCGCCGGTCGCGGAGATCAGATTGACGAAAAACGTCTCGTTGGCTTCCTTTGTCCGGTCTCCATTCACGTACACGGTTATCGTCGCGGTTGTCGCGCCGGTCGAGAAGTAAACGGTCCCCGGTGTGGCAGTGTAATCCTGGCTGTTGGCCGTGCCATTGGCTGCGGTGAACTCCACATAGGTCGCGGCGGCGCTGGGCGCCGATAAGGTCAACGTGAATGTGAACTTTGCCTTGCCGCTGTTGCCTTCATTTTTCGACACGTCATTGATAGACACCGTGGGCAACGGATCGTTGTCTTGAATGTAACAGTAGGCGGCTTCATTGCCGATGCGGGCGTTCGCCGAGGGATTGCTCAGGTAGACATCAAACGCTTCGAGATCTTCGTGCACCCGGTCGTTGACGATCTGGACAGTCAGCGGCTTGCTTGTTTCCCCGGGTAGGAAGCGCAATGTGCCGGAAGCCGCGATGATGTCGTTCGTATGGCCGGTGAGCGTGTAATAATCGACGGTGACCACCTGGTCGTACGGTGCAGCGAGGCTGACGGTGAACGTGGCGGAGGTGGTCCCCACGTCTCCCTCCACCACAGTCAAAGGGTCGCTGCCATAGGGGTGATTGATGCTGACGACGGGTTCGTCGTCGACGATCGTGCCGACTCCCTGCGAATCCCGCAGCGCTGCTCCGACGGGATTTGTGAGATTCACGTAAAACGTTCCGTCCCCTTCACTGACTCGGTCGCCGTTGATCGGAACCGTGATTGTACGGGTCAGAATTCCCGGTCCAAATGTCAGTGTTCCCGACTGCGGCCCATAATCTTCGCCTGCCACCGCGCGGCTATCGTCGTACCAGTCGCTGGCGGTCGCGAAATCGACGGTCACCGGTTGCCCTGGGTCATCCGAGAGCGTCACCGTAAAGACCGCGTTCCTGGTGCCAGAGTTCCCTTCCACCACTGAAACGTCATTGATGGACAATTCCATCGGTCGAACCCAGAGGCCGTCATTGAAGGCGGTCAGCGTGCCTCCTGCATAGCGTCGATCCACCAAAATCAGGTCGGGCAGAGTGTCTGCGTTCAGGTTGGTCAGCGTCAGTTCCAGGAGGTTGTATTCCTGGCCGGGGGTCGTCCCCAGCGGCGAGACGACCGGCAGCGAAAAGTCGCCGTGACCATTGCCCAAAAGCACACTGACGAGCCGGGTATGAGTTTCATCCAGGCACGTGCCATAATAGCTGTCGACATTCTGGCAGGGAGAAAGTCCGGCGGCGATCAGATCGAGCTGGCCGTCGCCGTTGACGTCGCCGATCACCGCCGAGTCCAGCCGTAGATTCGTATTCACCACCGATTCTTGAACGAAGCGGCCGTCACCCAGCCCCTTCTGCACCAGCAGACTGTCACCGCTGCGCGAAAGGGCATCGATGATCCCGTCACCGTCAACATCCCCGACGGAAAGAGACGGCAGAGCGATCCCATACGGTGAGTGAATCGCACTTTGCAGTTTGCCAGTACCATCTCCGAGCAGCGCGGAAAGTCCTCCGTAGTATTTGGAGGTCAGCACATCCTGCTGGCCGTCATTGTTCAAATCGGCGACAGTCACCGACGTCGCGACTTGATCGGTTCCCACCCGAAAAGCGTCGAGGTCAACGTCGAGCGGGTCGGCATCGACGAAACCGAAATCTCCGGAACCGTTCCCGAGCAGCACGTTGACGTAGTCGTCCGAGGAGTAGGTAAAACTATAACCATAAGGGCCGAAGTAGACGCTCGAACGAAAAACTGCGGAACCGGCCACTACGAGGTCGAGCGTGCCGTCATTGTTGAGGTCGCCCGTCGCAAACGAGCGGACTCTCTGGTCGGAGGGCACCGGGCCGAGCCAGACATCCACTTCCTGCTGATAAGGCAGAGAATTGGAACGCGCCGCCTGAAACGTCCCATTGCCATTGCCGATTTGCACGCTCAATTGGTTGTTCAGAACCGTCACCAGGTCAGCGGTTCCGTCGTTGTTGAAGTCTGCGAGAGTCGCGCTGTCCGCATGAATGTCGCCGCCGGTGCTGACCGGGGCCCCGAAAGACCCATCGGCGTTGCCCAGTCGAATCGTGACCAGACCGTTTTCAATTGCGACGTAGTCAGGCTGACTGTCGGCATTGATCTTGGCCACTGTCAACTCGTGTGGACCGGCCGCCGTGGCATATTCGGCCGCAAGAGCAAAAGCCAGCAACCGGCGGTCTTCCAGGCCTTCGCTCGACATTCCGCAAATCGGCCGTCGACGCAGACGGCTTTTTCGAAGCAAGGACTTCCGAAACATTCCCACAAGCGAGTCAAACCACATGGCCAATCTCCCGTTTCGAGCGGGTCTGCGGTAGAATGAAACGAGCGGTCCTCGCGGCGCGCAGACCGTGCGCCGTGGGATGTGCTGGCCGGTGAGGGCTTGCTTGGTCGTAAGGACCTCACCGGCCGCTGTTGCTCATGTTTGTCGGGAAATTACTTGATTTTCGTCGTTGATTTTTGCCGTTCGGCTTGGGCCGGTCCGAGGCGCGGCGTGCTGAAGAGAGCCCGCGCGCGTTCTGCTGTTTCGCTGGCCGACTCAACGCGCGGGTCGTAGAGATTTTGTGCGTGCAGGCATTCCACCGTCCGACAGACGCCAGCCCGGTAGCACTCGAACGAGCCGTAATTCGCCACCAGTTCCGCCGGCGACAACGGCACGAGCTGCGATCCAAAGAACATCAGCTTGTATCCGCCGAGCCGGCAGGCCACCGTGGGGGGCGTAATCGCGTCGCGCGCGTGCGGCAGGGCGGCCGTGACTGCCAGCCAGCGGGTGGTTTCGTCGCTCCCGATCGGCCTCGGCGTGAGATTCACATCGAACACGCTGGTATCGCGTTTGGGGTCATTGGGAATCGGCGCGACATTGCTGATCGTCCCGCCCGCCTGGTCGAACTGGAGCATGCCATTGACGATTCGCCCGGCCATGTGGCTGAGCGCCGGCGCCGTCCCAGCCTCCAGCCGTGCGCGCAGATTGTGGATGGCGGGACTGAGGAAGCACCCCAGGCGATCGCCGTCTGAACCCGTGGTAATGTCAGCGGAATTGTCGCGCGCCACATGGGTGAGATTTTTGATCTCGTAGATCCAAACGCGACCGTCGAGAATAACCCCCTTTTTCAGCAATTCGTGCGCCATGGTGACGTGCTGCTGGTAGCGCTCTTCCCCCTGCCCCTGGAAGAACATCACCGGTGCCGACAGCGGCATCATCGAATCGGCGTGATCGATGCCCGTCGTATAGCCGAAACCCATGAGGATGAATCCATCAAAGATCCGCGGCGAAGCGGCGTCATAGGGGACCACATGGTTCCCACCGGTCCGCACGCTCTTTGTGCCGATGACGCTGCGCCCAAAATTCAGCGCGGCGCAGAGGCGCGCCCCTGATGACGTTCCCGTGGCGATCCGCGTCCGGAAATGCGTCCGTTGTTGGATCGGCGCGATCACCTGCTCCAACGCGCGGGTGATATCCCGGCATGTCGGCAAGTCGTTGGTCGGAAGCGCGGGGACCGGCGCGCCGGCCGTGATCCCCGGCTGCACAAAGCCCGGGTCGCCGTCCGCGGCGGCGAGTTCGTTCCCAATCGCGGTCACTTCTGCCGCAGTGAGCGGCGCGACAGGGGGTAGGTAAGTTGCGCTGAACGTCCCATGGCCGCGCAACCCGCGGCGGTTGATCGAAACATACGTGGCCCCCTCCAGCAGCGCCGGGACGCCGATCAGCAGATCGCCATTGAGCTCGGCGAAGCGGTTCGAGTTCGCGGCACCGACGAGTTTTTCGCGCTTCACG
>JAFEBR010000277.1 GCA_018242565.1 Planctomycetota bacterium
CGCATAGTAGGCCTCGCGGCCCGTCAGCAGGCAGCAAAATGTCGCGCCCAGTCCATACAGATCGACGCTGGGTTCAATAATTCGCGACTGACCATTCAGAACTTCCGGAGCCGCGAACGATTGCACAAAGAATCGTTGTGACTGTTTGTTGGCGCCCACCACGGGAGATCCCGCCGGGACACAATACACCGGCCAACTGAGCTGCGCCGACTGGGCATCGCTGCCAACGACGGCGGCTCCGGGATCGACCAGTTGATAGACATAGCCCAGGCCATGCAGGTAGGACAACGCATCGGCGAGAGCCATCATGAACGGAATGGCAACATGCGGTTCCAGGGGTTGGCCGTTGTCGAGCAGGTCGTGGAAGGAACGCCCCTGCGCGCCGGTGACCACAAACGCGGTCTCATCACGCCACCCCCAGTCAATCACCTCCACAATGTGCGGATGGCAGAACTGTGCGGCCCGTTCCGCGGCCGCCAGAATAAACGGAGACTGTTTGCCAATGGGGCCGGTGGGTTTCAACTGGACGAACCGGGCGGCTTTGCCCGTGTCGCTGTGGGTGACAATCTGCGCATGCCAGTTGGATGTGGAAAACACGACTTCGCCCAGCACCCAGGCCCCCACGCGCGGTCGGACTTGAATGGTATTGTCCGGGGGCAGCGTGGAAATGTCAGTTGGCACTGAGGGAGTCGCCGCGGCGGACGGCACCAGCGGCGCGCCCGCTGCGTTTTGATCACAGTTGGACAGCAAAACGAGCGCTGCGGCGGCGCTGCCGGGGCGTTCGTTGAGATCCCGCGACATCAGGCGGTCGATCAGACGCGCCAATGCCTGCGGCAGGTCGGGGCGCTGGTGGCTGATCGGCGGCCGGGGTGCATTCACGATCCAGTCTCGAACCACCTGGAGCGAACCTGTCGGAAACGGATCGGCAGGCAGGACCAGGCATGCCAGCGTGACACCGAGGGCGTACAGGTCGGTCTGCGGGCTGAACCGAGGTGTCCGGCTGAAAAGTTCAGGGGCCATAAAGGGAATGGTTCCCGCCCAACTGCAGTCCGGGTCGTTTTCGTGCCAATCGGCGGCGATCCCGAGGTCGGCCAGCTTGATCCGTGCATCGTGCAACCGGTGCAGACAATTCGCCGGCTTGATGTCGCGGTGCAGAATCCGGGCGTCGTGCAGCGCCTGCAGGCCAGACAAAAGTTGCCGGGCTACGGCAACCGCCTGCGCGGGTGACAGGTTGCGGAGGTTCTTGCACGACCCTCCGTCCATCAATTCCATCACCAGGTAAATTGCGTCGTCCGTCTGCCCGGCATGGAAGATGCGCAACAGGTTGGGATGATCCAGCCGGGCCATGAGTTGGGCTTCCCGCAAGCTTTGCTCGGGCCGGATGGTTTCCAGTGTCGCAGAACTCAGAATTTTCACGGCGACATCAATGCCCAGCGCGTGGTGACGCGCGCGGTAGACGGCTCCAAACGCCCCCTGCCCCAGAGGTTCCCCCAGCGTCAACCCAGGCAGCTCGTCGGTGTTTTCGGGAATTGGCATCATGGGTCTGCTGGGCTCTGAGCCGGAATTGTTCACATCCTGTTTTTCATTACCGCAAAATTTCAGATTTCACCACTCCTGCGCGACCGCAGAGGGGCCATGGGCGGCCGGGAGTGTGTCCCATTGCCGGCTCTGGGCGCGGAAATGCGCCCAGAGCCGCACGGATCTGTGCCGTCTTGCCGAGGGTCTTTGGCGATGCGATCGCCGCGGACGCGTTACACGATCGTCAACGTAAATTCCTGAACGACGACCAGCGCATCACTGGTCGCGGTGATGAAGAACCGGAACGTACCGGTCTTCGTCGGAGTTCCTTGCAGTTCTGCAACGCCGTTCCCCTGCGCGACCAGCTTCACCCCCGGAGGCAAAGTGCCCCCGATACTGAATACAGCCGCAGGCGAACCCGTTGTCGTGACCAGAAAGCTGTTCAACTGACCGGTCTGGAACGTGTCGGACTGGGCACTGGTAAAGAGCGGGGGTTCCTGAATCGTCAGCACAAATTGCTGCACGGCGATGCCAATTCCGTTGTCGGCCGTCAAAGTGAGCTTATAGGTGCCTCCAGTGCCGGGCCGGGGAGTGCCAGTGAAACTGGCAGTTCCATTATTGCGGGGGGTGAACACGATACCTGCTGGAAGTTGCCCCAACACGGCCAGCGTGGGGAGCGGGAAACCGCTCGCGGAGACCTGGAATTGAACCGCCTGTCCGACAACAAACGTCGCCTTGGCGGCACTTGTCATCAGGGGCTGAGGCTGGTTGACGACGATCGTGTACACGGGTGACACAGCCGATGACGAATTCTGGCTGACAATCTGGAACGAGTAACGGCCTCCAGAGCCCGCAAGGGGCTTGCCAGCCACCGTTATATTGCCTGCAGCCGACCGGGTCAGCGTGACTCCCGCGGGGAGCTTACCGTTTATGACTGTGAATGTGGTTCCGGCCGGGAAACTGCCGACGATGGCAGCCGCTCCTTGTTTGCCCGTCGTGAACGTCGCGACAGTGCCAGTGGCCTGGCTGTATTTCACGATGGATAGCGTCAAAGTCTGTTTGACTTTGGTCGTCCCAATGGCGGCGGTGATCGTGAGCGTGAAGTTCTTTCCGGCGTCAGCCAACCGCGGCGTGCCGGACAACGTGGCGGTGCCGTTATGGTTGTCGATCAGCGTCAGTCCACTGCCACTGGGCAAGCCGGTTGCGGTCAGGACCGGCGCGGGCGAACCTGTGGCAACCACGGTGAAAGTCCCTGGGGATCCTGCCTGAAATGCCGTCTGGGCGGCACTGATGATCGCCAAGGCGGGCTTCTGGACCGTTACCTTAAAAGCCTGGGTCGTGGATTTGTTGCCAATCGACGCGGTGATCACGAACGATTTGACCTGTGCGGCTGCGGCCGCAGTACTGGAAATTCTGGCCAGACCGCCGAATTGGAACTGGCCGGCTCCTGCTCCGGGAGACGCGCTGGTGCTTAAGGTTACGAGATTCCCTGCAACCGACAGCACCGTTGTGTCATGTGGCATGCCGGGGCCCAGAACGATCATTCCCGGTTGTATGCCGATCGCGCTGGTCACCGTGACCGTTGTGCTGCCGGCGAGTGAGGCGCCCGGTGTAGTGACATTGGGGACACTCGTAAAGGTCACGCCACTGGCCACCAGATTGGCCGTCAGCGTCGGCAGCGTAGGATAGCCCGTCGCCCGAACCAGGAAGTTACCCGCCTGTCCCACGGTAAACGTCGTGCTGGCAGCGGTCAGGAACGACGGTTGCGTCTGATTGACCGTCAGCGTGAAGTTCAGGACGGATGTGCCCAGAGCATTGCGGGCCGTAAAGACGAGCGGATAGACGCCGTCTGATCCGCTGGCCGGTTTACCGCTGATGATGCCTGTGCCGGGGGCGAAGGCGACTCCCTGGGGCAGTCCCGTCACGGTCAGGGTCGCTTTCAAGCCCGTACCAAACGGCGCTTCGGCCGTCAGCTTGATCTGCGGATTATGGGCATCCCCGACGTCGTAACTGACACCCGTGACCGGCGTGTTGTTGATGGTGGCTGTCAGTAACGGAGGCGAGTTGACGATCAGAGTGAAGTCCTGAGTGCTGGTTTGCCCCGGATGAGCGCTGTCGCTGGCGACAATCTGGATCGGAAACGTTCCGGTATTGAACGCTGGAGCGCCAGCGATGAGGGCCGTCCCATCGCCCTGGTCGGTAAATGTGACTCCAGCGGGAAGATCTCCCACCACGTCCAGATTCGTGGCGTTCTTGCTCGTGACCAGGAACGACGATCCTGAGCAGACGAACATTCCCTGGCCGCTGCTTTGGCTGGCGGGATGGTCGAGGGTCAACGTATTCCCAATCACGGTAATCGTGGTGTTCGGCGCGATCCCGGGCCCGGTGATGACCATACCCGTCGTCAATTGACTGGCATTCGCGACGGTGAGGGTCGTATTCGACTGATACGCACCATACAGCGAGTAAACGGGGAATGCGACCGAGTTGGCTGACGTGACAGTCGGAGTGTTCGCAGCGCCGAAGACGACACCAAAGTTGGTTGCGCTGTAACCGGTACCGGCGTCGCTGCGGACGGCAACTTTTCCGGTCGATGCGCCGACCGGAACGGTGACTTTGACCGTTTGGCGATCGATGACATTAATCGCACTGGCCGCCACCGGGATGCCATTGAAGTTGACCGACAAGACCGAGGGAATGAACGTCGACGAGCCAATGGGTGTATAGCCAAACTGGTCGCCGGTGATGGTGATCTGAGTTCCTGGCGACGCGTTAGGCTGCGAAAAGCTGCTGACGACCGGCAGCAGCGTGTTAAAGCCGGTGAACGTAAACGTGATGTCAGGGGGGCCATCCGTATTGGGGGGCGTTCCCGCCGCGCGACTGACGAACACGGCGCCGTAGTTCGGCGGGTAGGACGGATCACTGACGCTGTTCTGGTAAGCGACGACCCGCGTTCCCGCCGGCAGGCTGTTGTCGCTGGCCGTGGCGAGGGCTCCCGTAACATTCTGATCAGCGGCCACCAGTCGTGGAATCAGGTTCGTCGGCAGGCGAATCACGGTGACCGGAGTCGGGGACGTGTTCCCAGGAATGGTAAACCCATTGGTGCGAATGCCGGCAAACGCCACCGAGGTGTTGTCGATCTGGCCTTGTCCGACCAGCGTGCCGTAGGGCGTTCCTGAAGTATAGTAGTTCAGATTCTGCAGTTGCTGTGTTGAGCCGGGAGCGGTGGCGGCCGTACTTCCGTACGCCATCTCGAGATTGCTCCCCAGGCTCCCCACATCGGCGGTATCATCGTCGACCGAGAAACCGTAGCCGTTCATTCCCAGGACCCGGTGTACAAAAAAGACGTACGGGTTCAGGTTGAACACATTCGACGTTGTTGCCGCCCCGTTCAGCAACGCTCCGGTGAGGGCTGTGGCCGGGTTGGGATACCACTGCGAAGTGGATACCGGATTTGAAATCGTCCCGAATTCCGGATACGTCTGAAAATCCGAGACGCCCCGCATAATCGACTTCAGTTCATCGCGGAGTTGGTTCTGCCGTACGACGGGAACCAGCGAGTTACCGGCGAAGGAGCCAATGTTGCACCCGATGCAATAGCTCAGCAATTGAGCCGACAGGCTCAACTTGGCCCCCGACGGTGGAATCTTGCTGAAACCCGACATCACGTCATAAACCGTCTGTGCGAAGGCCAGAGGATTCTCGCCGTAAGGGGCAGTGAACGTTCCGTCGAACGAGAGGGTGTTGGCCGGGTCACCGAACGCGGGAGCGTCGCTCGAGCGCGGCATCGCCTGCGGCGGACTGAACGTGTAACTGCCGGTCGCCGAGGTCAGGACGGCGTTGCTCATTTGAATCGATGTCGCCGACAGAATATGCGTAATCGTCGTGTTCGAGATGGTCAGATTCAGCGTGGCTCCCGAGCCCGAGCCACCCGTCACGGCCGCGGGACCTGTGGGCAAGGTCGAGTACGAACCCGTCTGCAGGACCTGCACGTTGGTGGGCGCCCCCTGGCCATTGACGGAAATCACTTTGACGGTCGCAGCGCCGAAGGGAGCGATGGTCGTGCCCCCCGAGACGGTCAGGACATCCTCGGGCTTGTAGCCAGTGCCTCCGCTGAGAATCTGGACGTCGGTCACGCGGTTCAGGGCGATGTTCGGCCCTGTGACAATATCCCCCACTTTCAATTGGCTGGTATCGCTCAAGCCGGTCATGATGAGCGCATTGGCATCGAGCAGATTGTTGGTACCGGTGGTGGTGCCGGTCAGCGACTGAGTTGTGGCCCCGACATTCTGGACATAGTAGTCGGCCCAGGCGTACCACAGGTCGATCAACTTGGCGGCGACGTACGAAGAAGGGCCCCCCGAAAAGCTGTAAGGCGTATCACTCGATCCGCTGCCCGCCGCTGGAATGACAGGACTGCCGTTCTCGTCCACCAGTTGCAGAGACGTCGACGAAGTGATGGACTGAATTTTGGCATACGTGGAAATGCCCGGTCCGGCCACCAGCATGCCCGGTGTCAGGTACTGCACCGAGTTGGCATCGAGTCCTGTGATCTGCGGGGTTGTGCCGTCGGTGCTGCCGGTAACGGATGTCCATTGCGAGCCGAGGAAGGTCAGGGCGAACGTGCCACTGCCGTTGCCCGAATTGGGGAAGTACGCCGGTGTGCTCAATGTGACTGTGTTGTTGGTCAGGTCGACACTGGTGATTTCGGTACCGGCACTGAAATAGTTCCCCTGGTTGCCCGGGCCTCCCCCCGAGTCGAGGACGATCATGCCGGGAATCAGTTGCCTGACCACCGAGGGATCGAGGCTGGTCACGACATTGCTGCCCACAGTCACGACCCCATTTCCGTTCACGTTGCCGGTCGCGCCGCGATTAATGCTGCCGCCGCTGCGGAGCTTGAACTGGTGGAAATTCGCGCCGTTATAGGTCGATTCACTATCGGCAAGGGCCGAATCGGCAAACACATTGAAACCGCCCGGCAACAGGTTGAACGAACTCAGGCTGCCAGGAAACAGATACGAGTCGTAGCCTTTGCCCCCAAAATAATCACCCAACAGGCTGTTGGCGGTACCCGGATTCGATTGCGTGAACGCAGCGATCAGACGCTGCATCTGCGGCACGCTGAGGTCCGCCCCAATCCCGGCATAGGGGGCCGTGCCCACCTGCGGATCTGTCTTGGGGTAGCCATCTGTCGTCTCCATCATGGCGGGCAAGCCCAGTTCATCCACGTACGAGACATCGTAATTCAGAATCGGATTGGCCAGTTCCGACTGTGGCGTGTCGGGGGCCCAGGTGACCTGCAGCGGATCGCGAATCGTGTATTCGGTCAATTGGCCGGGAGTATCGTTGGCGAAGCCCTTTGGGCCACCCGCAAGGATGTTGCTGTCGTGATACCACAGCACACGCCCGTTGGCATTGGAAACACCTGTCGCAGGGTCGGCGAAGGTGGCACTGTAGGGAGTGCCGGGAGTGGGCATGTAGGCGGCCGCCGAGAAGTTGTATTGCCAGGGGTTCGCGGACTGAATCGGATTGCCCGGGTCACTCGCCGATTGCAGCGTTCCCGTGCCATTCGTCGCCATAAAGATGCGTGCCCCATCCCAGAACACCAGTGGCAACTGGATCGTCACCTGGCTGTACGGGCGCAGCCCGGCGTTGACCTGGTTCGGATTGTTCGCATCGACTTCGCCGATGTAACCGCGATACCCCTCATTCAGGGGGTCGAGTGGGTCATACTGCGAAGTGGCCTTCGTGTACGAACCCGCGACGCTGATCGTCGCAGTCGCCGAGGCGCCGCTGCCTTTATTGCCATTGGCACTGTCGTCGAACGACATGGTCGGTGCGGATGTGTAATTGGCTCCCACCGGCAGGTTGTCGGGCCCCAGGGTGAGGGCATAGACATGTCCCTGGGCGTCGACCGCGGCTTTGGCCGTAGCGCCGACACCGCCACCACCGGTAAAGACCACGGTCGGTGGGTTCAACGGATTGTAGCCACTGCCTCCGTTTGTCAGCGTGATGCGAACGACTTTACCGGCGGTGAAGTCCTGCGTCGAATTCGCGTCGATCAGGATGGGATACACCGTGTTCGGGCTGTTGTTCATGATGGTCACGAGCTTCACCGGAATATCCGCCGGAATCTTGGGTGTGCTCGTGGAAAGTGTGTACAGCACCTGATCGAGGCTGCCGACGGTCCCCTGCAGAACGGGAGTGAACGACAGCAGGCAGCGGTCTTCCAACTGGATCGCCTGCGAATGAATCTGGATCGGATCAGCAGATCGGCGGCGGGATTTGGGAGCAGTGCGGCGCGCGACGGAGAGCCGCTGGAAAGAGGCCAGCCAGTGGGGAATGAACATGCGAAACACTCATGCGGGTTTGGTGATGACAGGATTCAGAACGAAACATTCTCCCGGGATCGCATACCGAGGAGCGCGTTTCCATGATCACAGATCCAGCATCAACCCGCGGGTGAGACAGTACTGTACGAAGTTGTCATGACGCCGGTCAAACCGCAGACGTATCATCTGCCAGGTACGGCCGAATCAACTGGGTGGGACCACGGTCAGCGCAGCCGAAATTGGCACAACAGTCGGCGCGTCGTCACGCTATGCCCTTGGTGAGGCGCTCACGGCTGAGAGAGGCGAGCGAGGCCGGTTGCCAGGGTAAGCCTGCGTGGGCCAAGGTGAAAACGAGCCATGCACGTCACGGTAGTACGAGTCTGGACGATCGCCGCCTCTGCCGACTGACTGACGCCCCCGTGTCCACCCCACGACGAGGTGGCATCTGCTCATGACGGGGCGACCGACAGGGGCAGGAGATTTCCCTGCGCACATTGAGAGGTCGTGGGGGGCTTGCTACGATCTCGAATCTTACGTGCGGACATCACGGCGTTACGCCCCGGGAGAGCGAACGTGAATCGTTGGATCGTAATCTATTGTGCGCTGGTGCTCGGATGCTTCCCCTGTGTGGCTCAAGCCGAGGGGGATTGGGAGATCACCGCCGAAAGCGATGCGGCTTTGGAGCGCGGCCTGAAATGGCTGGCTGCCAATCAGGGACCCGAGGGCAACTGGGAGTCGAACGACCTGGGGTTGGTGGGGATGGGGGCCTTGGCCTTCCTGTCGGCTGGCCATCGGCCAGGGCACGGCAAGTACGGTCCCCATGTGGAAAAAGCCCTCGATTACATGTTGAAGAACGCCAAACCGTCGGGACTGCTCAATATCTCGTCGGCTCAGCGCGACATGTACAACCATGGTCTGGCCACGTTTGTGCTGGGGCAGGCCTATGGCGTGACCACCGATGCGCGGATCAGTCCGGTACTCGACAAGGCGTTGAAGCTGATCGCCTTCACACAATGCGAAAACGGTGGCTGGGATTACCAGGCCCGCCGGCAGAAGCACGGGCATGACCTGTCGCTGGCCGTGATGCAGGCCAAGGCGCTCCGCGGCGCGGTGGATTCGGGTCTGGAAGTTTCTCCGGAAGTCATCAATCTGGCGATCAAAAGCGTGCGGGCCTACTACCGGGCCAGCAGTGGCAAACAGAATTTCGATGACCCGGCGGTCCGAGCCGAACCGGGGCAATTCACTTACGATGGAAATCGTACGTCTCTGGCGATGGCGGCTTGCGGGGTTGTCTGTCTGCAGGAATTTGGCGAGTACGATGACTGGCGAATCGAACGGAATCTGCAGGTACTCGTCGCCAAATTCGGCAACCTGCCGGCCGACGGCAAGCACGGAGGGCAGTTGCCTGTCGATGCCTATACCTTATATTACTGCGGACAGGCCTTGTATCAGGTCGGGGGGAAAGCGTGGCAGGACTGCTACCCTCGGATCCGCGAGGCCCTGATCGCCTCGCAGCGAATTGACACCAATAACCCGGTCCAGGATGGCCACTGGACCGATACCCAGCACGTGTCCGGGAAGCCCGGCCAATTGTACGGCACCGCGGTGGGATGCTTTGTCCTCGCGATTCCGAATCGGTATCTGCCGATCCTGCAGGAAGGAAAAATCGACAGCTTGAAGAGAAAGCCTGCGAATTAGCCCATGTTTCAGTTTGGCTATGCCCCCTTTGCCATTGGTGGATTGATTGCTGCGGCGGCGCCCCTGGTGATCCACCTGCTGAACCGGCGGCGCTATCGGATCGTGGACTGGGCCGCGATGGACTTGCTGCGCGAGGCGATCGCGCGCAACAGGCGAATTCTGCATCTTCGCGACTGGCTGCTGCTCCTGCTCCGCACCGCCTGCGTCATCCTGTTTGGACTTGCGCTGGCACAACCACATTGGAAATCGGGAAGTGCAGCGGTTGACCCGAATCAGCCCATGCATGCCATCGTGGTCGTCGACAACAGTTTGAGCATGGGGGCGCAGCGTCTGGATGGTAAACTCCTCGACGAAGCCAAAGCACGCATTAATGAGTTCTTCGATCGGCTCCCCGCCGGCAGTCGAATCTCGGTCATTCCCGCTTGTGGTTCGGCTCAGCCTTGGTCGAATGACGCCTATCGCACGACGGCCGATGCGCGGGAAGCTCTCAGTCGAATTGAAATCGTCGATCGCTCGGCAGTACTCGCCGCCGCCGTTGACCTGGCGGCCCAGGCCTGCAAACTCGCTCCCGAGGTGCCGACCAAGCGTGTGATTTTTGTCGGAGACCAGCAGCGCCTGAACTGGCCCGCCGGTGGTGCCGACGACATTGTGAAATCGCTGCCCGATGTGCAGATTGTGCAGGTCGCCGGCGAAGCGTCACGGGCGAATGCCTGGATCGCTGATTTTCGACTGCAGGATGACCTGGCCGACAGTGAATCGCCTGCGGTCTTCACTGGTGTCGTACGGTACGAGGGCCCTGCCCCACGGCACGACGTGGAAGTCGTGCTGACGGTTGATGGTGTGCGGGTCGCAGCCCAGACGATTGATCTGGAACCGGGGCAGTCGCGGCAGGTGCGATTCTCGCAACAATTGAGCGTGGCGGTCGAGCCGGGCGAACCGACATTCGTCGCAGCCACACTCTCGCTGGCACCCGATCAACTCCCGGAAGACGATGTTCGACATCTCATGGCCCCAGTGGTCGCGGCCCTTCCCGTGTTATTCATCGACGAATTGGGGGCCGAGGCTGAAGCGCCCAAACGCAACCGCTACGGGGAATCGTTCCATCTGCGTCGACTGTTGTCACCGGCCCGATCTCGCGATGATGCCGTGCGGCAATTAG
>JAFEBR010000278.1 GCA_018242565.1 Planctomycetota bacterium
GCATTGCGATTCTGCAAGAACTTCTGGGAATTGCGAAGTCCACGGCTGAGGAACTCGCCACGCTCGATGAACAGCAATTGCGAGAGCTGGCCGAACAGTTACAAACCCAGCTCCGCAACCGCAGTTCAAAGCTCTGAATGCGCCAGCGGCACTGGCGTCAGCCTGCAATCCGCCCGGCTGCCGCTTTTCGTTTTTCCTGATACGACCACCGGTAGACAGACATCATCTTGCCCGAGTCTCGGTTTTTAGCTGTCGGTCTCACGGGACAAATACGGGATCATGAGCTGCAACACCCACGCACGAACGACCGGTGAGATCCTCAGACTTCCCCAGCTTGCCGCAGATTTGTTGAACCCTTGGAGTGCGGCCGCCCAGCTGCCGCTTTTCGTATTTCCTGTTACGACCCTCGGTGGACAGACATCCCATTGCCCGAGTCTCGGTTTTTGGTCGTCCGTCTCGCTGGCCGGGTGCCGTATCACTTCCGTCACCACTCCTGAACGAAAAGGGCGCCAAGGTTCTTTTCAATCGCCTGCCACTTGGTCGAGTTGCCACCAGTGTCTTTGCGATTTACAAAGGTCATTTGCGGAATTGTTACCCACCGAGTCGGTCGGAAAAATCTCGATGCAAAAACCTGGGTACGGCTCCCATCGAGCGCTGGGCGTATTTTCTGCTGCACGCCGACCAATTATCGCGAGACAAGATTCGCCGCATTTTCCCGGATTCTGAATTCGGGGAAGCGGCTGAGGTGCTTGAAATGATTTCCAAATCCCCGGACGAACATCGCGTGTACGACATGCGGCTGAAGTTCCAACGTGATGAAGCCACGCGACTGGCCGCCACGCAACGCGAAATCGCCGCCGCACGGGTTGAAGGCCGTGAAGAAGGTCGCGAAGAAGGCCGAGAAGAAGGACGTATCGAAGGACTCCGGGAAGGCGAGGCCAGAGGCGAAACGAAGGGCCGCATTGCGATTCTGCAAGAACTTCTGGGAATTGCGAAGTCCACGGCTGAGGAACTCGCCACGCTCGATGAACAGCAATTGCGAGAGCTGGCCGA
>JAFEBR010000027.1 GCA_018242565.1 Planctomycetota bacterium
ACCTACGCCCAGGTGTATTTCTCGGTCGCCGGACAATTCGACAACCGCTACCTCGGCCTGTACTCGGTCACCGAGAATGTCGACTCCGATTTTGCAGCCAGCCGCTTCGCGGTGAAGCAAAAAGGGGTCTTCTTCAAGCCCGTCACTCCCCAACTCTTCGCCGATCTGGGTGCCGACTGGGCTCCGTACCAGCAGATGTACGACCCCAAGTCAAAACCCACCGACGAACAGAAACGGGCCATCACCGACCTGTGTCGTCTGGCCACCCAGGCCGACGACCGCGAGTTTGCCAACCGTATCGGCCAGTTCATCGACTTGCCCGAACTGGCCCGCTACATGGCAGTCCTGGTGTATCTCTCTGAATTTGACGGGATCCTGGGCCCCGGGCAGAACCTGTATCTCTACCACCATCCCGAGACGCAGAAGTTTGTGTTCATTCCCTGGGATCTTGACCGGGCCTGGGGCCAGTTTGCCCGGGCCAGTCAGGATCAGCGCAATCAACTCAGCATCGTGCATCCCTGGCAAGGGGAAAAGTGGTTCTTAGAACGACTGTTTCAGGTTGAAGAATTCATGACCTTGTACCGACAGAACCTGGCGGAATTCTGTAAGACTCTGTTTGTCCCCGACCGCATGGCCCAGCAGGTGGACGAAGTGGCCGCCGCCATTCGCCCCGCCCTGAAATCCGAACCGGGAGTCAGCCTCGACCGGTTTGAACTGGCGGTCGCCGGCAAACCAGTTCCCCCTGCACGCCGCGGTGGCTTTGGCGGGTTCGGCGGTCCTGGAGACACCCAGCCAATCAAACCCTTCGCGAAAATTCGGACGCAATCCATCCTGGACCAGTTGGCCGGCAAGTCCCAGGGGTTGCAATTAGGAAGCGGCTTTGGGTTCCCCCCCGGCATGGGCGACAATCGTTCGGAACTGGCCGCCACGGCCGGACTTCCATTCTACCGCCTGGTTGCCGGCGAAAAGACCAAAGACCTGTCGGCGGACGAGATGTCGCAGGGGTTCGCGAAACTCTTTCAGGCCTGGGATGCAGAGAAACGAGGCAAGCTGAGCTATCAGCAATTACGGACCGCGATCGAAAAATCGTTCGCTGCTGCGAAAAAGTAATGCGAGCGCGACGTATCCTTCTAACCATGTTGCCGGCGCACGATCAACAGGGCGCCGTGGCGATAAGTTTTCGCTTTCAACGCGCTAGCGCAGACTCATCGTTCAGGAACTCGTCGCGCTGGTACCGCCGGGTGGTGGATTGGGACGTACAGCTTGCTGTTGCAGAATTTTCGATGTCTCTGAGTTCGCTCGAAAGGACAACAACCATGCTGCGACCAGGGGAAATCTGGTGAACCAATCGATCGGATAGTGATGCCCACCGGGGTGTGGTTCAATCCGACAGGGATGACCTGATCGCTGCCAGCGTGTCCCCCATTTCTGCGCCCGCTGCCGAAACACCCGATATTCTCCCTTCCCGTATGAAAGATACATCGGCCGCGCGGCTTCCGCGGGGGGTGGCCCCGGCGGATCAGGCCCTTCTCCGGGAGAGAGGATGATGGCCCCGGAATACCGATCGGGGCGCCCAGCGAGTAACCCGTAGGCGTGCGTCGCCCCCTGGGAAAACCCGCACAAGTACAGACCTCCCAAAACGCCGGCCAACCCAGAGAGCGGCCCTGCGAAAGCCGATTGAATGCAGGCGTCGGTCGCAGCCAAATCAGTCATCCATGATCGGCCACCCCCGGGCAAAATCATCGGACCAGACGGAGCAATCGACACAAACGCGGCTGCTGCTGCAGCCGTCGCCAGAGCCGAGTAGGTCGAGGCACGTTCGCCACAACCATGCAGAAAGACAAGCACAGGCCAACCGCCTTGTGGCGGATTGCCATCCGGAATTCGGATGACGATATCCCCCGTGGGAAATGTCGGGCCAGTCATCGTCCTGCTCCTGACAGGGCTTGATTCAGAATCTGAAGACAGCCGCCAATATTCGCGCCATACGTCTGCCAGATCAAAGACAAACACAGTTTCGCGATCAACCTGCCGGCCTTCGAAATCGGTTCTACAAGAACCCACCGAGGAGAGCGATCAGGCCCCGGGAGGTGCGACCACTCCGAGTTGGATCATCAATCCGAACAGATCAATGAGAATGCGGGTCTCTTTGATCCGCCCGGCGACAAGCCGATCAATCACCATGCCCCAGACTCGAATAGCCCGGCCTGTCGCGGGCACGCCCAGAAACGGCCCCTGATGTGTCCCCGTCCAGGTGAAGCGTGTCAGCACGCGGTCGCCATCGACAAGCTGTTCGTCCACCGACCAGTGCAGATCGGGAAATGCCACTCGCATCTGCCGGACGACATCGATCAACCCTGCCAGCCCCGGTCCCTGGCCCGGAAAGGGGACTCGCTCGACAACATCGTCCCACACGAATCGCGACGCCCCGTCGAGATTGCCTCGATTCAGGGTCTCGTCAATGAACTGTCGAACGATACCCGCAATGTCCGTCATAGACCTTTCCCGTCGCGTGGGCCGCACCAACCCGGTGCGGGATTTCAGCCTGCCAGAGACAGTATCCGGGCAAAATCGATTTCGCAATTCGC
>JAFEBR010000279.1 GCA_018242565.1 Planctomycetota bacterium
CCAGCTCCGTAGACCGCGTTCGGAAGTCGATCTGGCAGTCACCGATTTCGAACAGGCTCTCGAAAAGTCGCCAAACTCTCTGTATGCCATGGAATTGGCCGGTGCCGTCCGACTCCGCCGCGACTATGACCGGGCCGCGCAGATCTACCGCATGTTGATCAAGTCGAATCCCGGCAACGAAGCGGCCCATGTCGCGCTGGGAGAAACGCTGTTGTTCTACAAGAAGAATGCTCAGGAAGCGTTCAGCGAGCTGACGAATTCCATCCAGATGTTGCCCTCCAGCGGACGCGTGCGGACCCTGCGCGGCCGCTGCTTCTTCGAAAAAGACCAGTTGGAACAGGCGCTGTCCGAATACAACAACTCGCTGCAGATTGATCCGAACGAATGGACCACGTTCGATTACCGTGGCGACATTCGGTACGCCCGTCGTGAGTATCAGGCAGCCCTCGCAGACTACAGCCGCGCTGCCGAGTTGAGCCCCACGGCAGCGGTGCCGCAGTTTGATCTGGGCAACACCCTGCTGGCGATGGGTCAGCGGGACCGCGAAGCGATTGACCGGTTCGACCGGGCGATTCGGCTCAACCCCCGGTGGTCGGCCCCGTACGTCCGCCGCGCGATCGCTTTGCTCAAGGTGGGCGAACCTGACCTCAGCCAGGCCAGCATGAAATACGCCGCGGAACTCGATCCGTCAGTCTCCAAGCTCGAAGTGAAATCGCGACAAACCCGGTACCTGCGCCTGACCAATACGACGAAAGAGCCGCTGCAGGTGGGAGTGATTTACTGGACCAAATCCACATCCGGCACCTGGAACTGGTATCCCGGCTCCCCGGAAGAAGACCGCGCCCTATTCATCACCCTGGAACCGAACCAGTCGACCTTCCTGATTGATGCGAAACACAACATCAAGATTCACGCCTCGAAAGTTCGCATCTGGGCCCGCGGCATGAAATCGGGGGGCACATTCGAGAAGTACCGAAATCAGGATCTGCAGTTGATCCCCAATGACGGTTACATCGACGTGGAAATGCAGAACTTCGATTACACGTTTACGGATTGATCCCCCGCTGAACGGCTGAGGCTGAGGGGCGGTCGCACGCCCCTCACTCCTTCCGTGGGACAAGTTTATAACTTGTCAGCGCACGGTTTCCGGCAGAAAAGGCCGATCCTCAGCCCACAGTTCACGCTCACACGCCGAATTCCGCCAGTGACTCCGGCTCGGCAATCGGTCGGGACGGCACTGACGGTGCCGCGTGGGCCCGCTTGTGTCACGGCCGGCGACCAGCGAGATTTTTGTCGGCGCGAGTCGAATGACCAGCAGACTCATGCCTGCCGTTCGCCAAGAAGCAGCGCGACGCGTGCCGGCTACCCCCGCCCTGGTCATCCGAAATTCAACTGCACCCTGGCAATCGAAAAGTAAATCAGAATGCCCGTCACGTCGACAAACGTCGCCACGAACGGACTCGAGGCAATCCCCGGATCGATTCCCAGTCGTTTGAACACCAATGGCAGCGTGGCCCCCACCAGTGTGCCCCACAGGCAGATCGCCGCCACCGACTGGGCAATCACCAGTGCCAGACGTAAAGGCTCGCTGACCCCCAGTACCTCGGCGGGTGTGAAAAACACCCGCACAAAGGCAATCAACCCCAGAGTCACTCCCAGCGCGATCCCCATCCCGAATTCATGCCAGATCACCAGCAGCCAGTCGCGCAGTTGAATCTGTCCCAGCGCCAGGGCCCGCGTGATCAGCGTCGCCGCCTGCGATCCGGAATTCCCCCCGGTGGAAATGCACAACGGCACGAACAGGCTCAAAGCGACGACTTTCTGAATTTCATCTTCGAAGTGGGCCAGCGCACTGAACGTGAACACCTCGGCCAGAAACAGCACCGACAGCCACATCGCCCGCTTCCGCCACAGCGACACAAAACTCGATTCCAGGTACTGCTCGGTCAATGGCAGCACACCCCCCATCTTGTGCGCGTCTTCCGTCGCTTCTTCCTGCAGAATGTCGACCACGTCGTCATGCGTCACAATCCCGGCCAGACGATTCTGATCATCAACCACGGGCATGGCCAGGAAGTTGTAGCGGGCCAGCTTGCGGGCCGCGACTTCCTGGTCTTCATCGACACGCACAGAAATCACGTCTTCGTCCATGATCTCTGAAATCGGCCGTTCGGGCTTCGCCATGATCAACCGGCGCAACGTCAGAAACCCCAGCAGGTGCCGCGACTCGTCAATGACATAGATGTAATAGATCATTTCGCGTTGCGGGGCCTGCAGGCGGAGTTGCGCCAAGGCCGCCCCGGCGGTCAGGTCTTTTCGCAGCGAGGCGTATTCGGTGGTCATGATCGAACCGGCACTTTGTGGCGGATACGACAACAGCTTGCGAATCTCGTCGCGCTCGACCTGGGCCATCAACGGCAACACCAGATCGACCAAGGCGGGCTCGAGGTCCTTGACCAGCGCCACCCGATCGTCGGCGGCCATCGCCTCCAGCAGCGCCGAGAGTTTTGACTGGTCCAGCGTTTCCACCAGTTCCATCTGCCGGCTGTGACTGAAGTATTTGAACACCTCGGCCCGACGCGACCACTCTGCCGCCGATAAGACCTGCCAGCAGTCAGCCACCGACAGCGATTCCAGATTCTCGGCGATTACCCCGGCATGAAACACATTACAGAATTCGTGCATCGCCGGGATATCATTTTCCAACAGCATTTCCCGCAACTCGGGAATCAATAGCGGGTCAAACATCAGACAGATCCTCGCAACGATGGTAATTCACGGCGTCAGACAGGAAGATACGCAAACCCCGAACGAACTGCGAGGAGTCGCGATTGATTCGGGGCCGCTGCCGCCGGTACGCCCTTGATACGGGTCGCAGCGGCACGGATAACGTCAGTCCGAACCGACACCTTTTTTGAATCCCCCCTGGAGTCAGCAGTCCACGTGCGTGCGCCACGACCTTATCAATGGATCGCCTTCGACGCGGTCGGCACCGTGATTCGTCCGCAGCCAGCCGCCGCGGAGGTCTACCATCAGATCGCCAGCCGTTTCGGTTCGCAGATCTCGGCACCGGAAGTCACCCGCCGATTCCGGCAGGCGTTTCACGATTCCGAGCAGGGCGATGCCTCGCTGCCGCCGAATGTGCGACTGGCCACCAGCGAAACGAATGAGTACCAACGCTGGCAGAAAATCGTGGCGACCGTACTGGATGACCTGCCCGACATCGGTCCCTGCTTCGAGGCTCTGTTTCGCCACTTCGGTCTGCCCGAGTCGTGGCGGTGTTTCGACGAGGTAGCCGAGGTGCTGACGGCACTGCAGTCAAAAGGCTACCAGATTGCGCTGGCTTCGAATTTCGACAAACGGCTGCACAGCGTCTGCGATGGGTTGCCCGCCTTGCGCGACATTGGCGTACGGGTCATTTCGTCGGAAGTGGGGTACCGCAAACCGGCTCCTGGCTTTTACGACGCTTTGCTCGCGGCCACGAAGTGCCCACCCGAACAGATTCTGATGGTCGGCGACGATTACACCAACGACGTCGTGGGGGCCCGCGCCGCCGGCCTGCCCGCCGTGATGGTCAATCGCCGTTCGTCCCCGGCCCCTGACGAACTCAGTAACCTGCGTGAATTACTCCCCCGCCTGGAACTCTGACGATCGGCCGGATCGCCTGCACTGTATGTCCACCTCCCCGCCCGATTCTCGCAACCGCGTTGTGATCCAGC
>JAFEBR010000280.1 GCA_018242565.1 Planctomycetota bacterium
AACGCTGTTGGCACGACCAGGACGAACCGCAATTGCTCGCATCATGAGTTCTTATCAAAAAAGCAGGTAGAAACTTGAGACAGGTGATTCAAAAACACTCTACGCGATGGCAGGTCTCAGACCAAGACCTGCATCCGGTTGAATTTCGGAGCGTCATACTCCACCGCGCATCGGTCGCCGCGGCCCACTGACCGCGGGCCGGCAGTCAACAGAATCGTTGACTTTAGTATCGCGCCAAATCCGTGGCTTTCTTCAAATCCAGCGATTTCGCAATTCGCTGGGCTTCGGCGGTCATGAATCGCAATTCACTGCCGATTGCCAGAAACTGCCAGCCCTGCGAAATCCGCCGATTCACATCATCAATCGTCTGCACGTGCAGGCCGACAGGGGTACCCACCTTTTTCCCGATCGCCAGGACGCGTTGCAACATGGCTTCCAGTTCTTCCGGAGTCGGATCAACCCCCTCGGGAGATTTCATCTGGAAGGTTAAATCATTGGGTCCCACGAAAATGGCATCAACGCCAGGCAGGCTGTAAATGGCCTCGGCGTTTTCCACCCCCAACGGCGACTCGGTCTGCAACACGACCAGAATTTCGTCATTGGCCCGTTGGTAGTAATCGCCAGCGGCCGCATCGAAATTCAAGGCATGCAACCCACCACCGATCGAGCGATTACCCACAGGGGGGTACTTGGCCGCAGCAATGGCTTGCCGGGCTTCCTCGACCGTGTTCACCATCGGTACGACAATGCCCCACGCCCCGGCATCGAGCACGCGCTTGATGTTCTCGTGGGTGCCTCGCGGAACGCGCGCCAGGGGAACACAACCAGCCTCGGCGATCACGCCAAACAGAACCGCAGCCTGCTCAATTCCGATCGGCGAATGCTCCATATCGACAGTGAGCCATGGAAATCCTACCCGGGCCATCACCCTGGTCGCGTACACACTCCCCAGGGACAGCCAGGTTCCCACCTGAGGCTTGCCCGCCTGCAGGGCGGCTTTGACGGGATTACGCTTCATGGATTGCACACTACGCTCGGATTTCGCTAAAAATAGGGCTGAAACCACCACATTAGTTCATTCGAGGAATGTTTCGCAAGCATGGCTGAATTCCACACGGTCGCCCGGGTCGGAGAGATCCCCGAAGGCCAGGGCAAGGCATTTGAAGTCGCCGGACGGATGATTGCCGTGTTCTTCGTCGGCGGAAAATACTCGGCGATTTACGACACCTGCCCCCACATGGGAGCCTCGTTGGCCGCAGGATACGTCGAAAATGGAGCCGTCTACTGCCCCTGGCATGCCTGGCGGTTCTGCGTCACTGAAGGGACCTGGCTGGATAACCCCAAATCGACTCTTCGGCAGGAAGTCTTCGAAACGCAGGTCGTCGGAGACGAGATTCAGGTCAAAATCCCCGATTGAACAAATTCCATCAGCGTGACTGATTCGATGGACGCGCTGGCCCCATTGTCCCCAGGAATGGATTGCCCGTTTCACTTTTTCAGGAGCATGCGCCATGTCTCGCACCGCAGAATTACTCGGCCCTCAAGCCCAATCGCTACTCGCCCATCGTTGCCAGACCATTCCGCGCGAGTCTTTGCACCTGCCCGGCCCTGATTCGGTCGATCGGATTTTTATCCCCAGCGATCGAAATCTTCGCGTCCTGGCCAACCTGCAGCGGATCCACAGCACAGGCCGTCTCGCGGGCACGGGGTATGTGTCGATTCTGCCGGTCGATCAGGGAATTGAGCACTCCGGGGGGGCCTCATTCGCCAAGAATCCCGCGTATTTCGATCCAGAGAATATCGTCAAGCTGGCCATCGAAGGGGGCTGCAATGCGGTTGCCTCAACCTTCGGGGTCTTGGGTTCGGTCGCCCGCAAATATGCGCACAAGATTCCCTTCGTTGTGAAAATCAACCACAACGAACTGATCAGCTACCCCAACAAGCACGATCAGATCCTGTTTGGAACGGTCGAACGCGCCTACGAAATGGGCTGCGCCGCCGTCGGGGCCACCATCTACTTCGGTTCCGATGAATCGTCCCGCCAAATTATCGAAATCGCCGAAGCCTTCGATGAGGCCCACAGCCTCGGCATGGCCACGATTCTCTGGTGCTACCTGCGGAATTCAAAATTCACGACCCCGGAAAAAGACTTCCATCTCGCCGCCGATCTCACGGGGC
>JAFEBR010000281.1 GCA_018242565.1 Planctomycetota bacterium
AGAAATTCACAGCGAACTCCACATTCGACTGCTCTTGGGGTCATTTTCTTTTGCAGCAGCCGGGGTTCGCATCGTATGCATGGTGCGAACCCACTGCAGTGGCAGCCCAGGCCCGAATCATCACAGATTCAGGGCCTTCTTTTTTTTCTGCACCAGCCACCGTTCTCGCGGAATTGTCAGTACCCGCCCTTGTCGCTGGCGATCGTTCCCTGGGCTGGACTCCCGGATCGAGACCGGCCAGACTAGGGAAAACGTGGCTGCCTCGACCCAAGGTTGGTTGCCGAACTGCGCCTTGGTGGGAACCAGCCCCCATCGACCTGCCAGAGACAGTGTTTCCCCCTGCGTGAGGAGTTCGATCCTGCAAGTTTCGTTGATGGCCACTTGTCTGGGGGATGTCATGCGGCCCGACGCCGTGATGGCGACGGCCAAGCTGTTGCGCCGGCTGGGGGTGGAGATTCGCTTTCCCGAATCACAGACCTGCTGCGGGCAACCCTTCTACAACAGCGGTTTTCTGAGTGGGGCCCGCGATTTGGCGAAGCACACGATTCAGGCGTTCGAGGGGAAGCTGCCGGTCGTGATTCCGTCCGGCTCGTGCGCGGCGATGGTCAAAGTCGAGTTTCCGCACCTGTTTCATGAAGACGCCGAATGGCATGCGCGGGCCCTCGAACTGGCGGATCGGACGTTCGAATTGAGTGACTTCCTGGTCAACCAGTTGAAGGTCGTCAACGTGGGGGCGAAATTCTCGGGCAAGGTCGCGTATCACTACGCCTGCCACTTACGCGGTCTGGGTCTGAAGAACGAAGCCGAAACGCTGATTCGCGCAGTCGAAGGGGTCGAGTACGTGCCTCTCGACAAACAGGACCAGTGCTGCGGCTTCGGCGGCTCATTCGCCGTGCGGTACCCCGAGATTTCGGGAGCCATGGTGGGGGAAAAAGTCGGCTGTGTCGTCGCCTCGGGCGCGGACGTGCTGGTCAGTACCGACACCGGGTGCCTGATGAATATCGGCGGCGCCTTGCATCGCCAAGAGCGACCGACCCGCATCATGCACCTGGCCGAGTTGCTGGAATGTCGCTGATTGGACTGCTGGCCTGACCGCAACACTGGGCCGGCGGATCGCGGGCTCGCACAGCACTCAATCTCTCGCCGCCGGGCTATGCAGTCGTTATTGTGGAAGAGAGCGTTGCTCATTCGTTCAGCGAGCGCGCTCACACGCGTGCGGGGAATTTGCCGGGATTTGCCAAGGCCGAGTGAATCGTGAAAATCGCTTTTGTGTCTTACGAAACGTCGTTTGCGCCGTGCGGCGGGATCGCTGCCGTGATGGCCCGACTGCCGGCCCGCATCCAGTCGGTTTCGCATGTCGAAACCGTGGTGATTACTCCGTTCCATCATCGGGTCCCGAAGATGGTCACGCTGGGACACAGCTACGAGGGCAGTTTTGGCATCAAGACGGCCGATCGCAATGTGGTGTTTCACGTGCATCGGCACGACGACCAGGTTCCCTACTACTTTCTGCTGCCGGAAGATCGCCAGTACTTCGCCGGCCAGCGGCATCCGTATGATGTGCCCGGTCACGACCTGGTTCGCGACGCTTTGCTGTTCGGCGCGGCGATTCCGCGTGCCTTGCATGTGATTGATCCGGGCAAGCGGTGGACACTGCTCTTGCAGGATTGGGAAGCGGCGACCGCCGTGCTGGCCATGGCGGAAAGCCCGGGCCGTTCCCGGGCATTCGTCACGTTGCACAACAGTTACGATTGCCATATTTCTCCGGACCAGTTGCATATGGCGGGCATCAATCCCGACGCCTGTCCGGGGGGCACGATTCTGCAGCGGGCCCTGCCGCTGACCGAGTTGCCAGTCTTTACGGTCTCGGAACAGTTTGCCCGCGATCTGACCGAAGACAAACTGCAGACGCACGTGTTTGCTCCGCAGTTGCAATTAACGCTGAAGCCGCGCGTGATCGGCATCGACAATGGTCCGTTTCAGGAACTGGCGGTCGATGCAGACGCGCTCGAGTCGGCGGCGAAGGGAGATTTCGCCCCGCTCGCGAAATGGAAGGCGGGCCATCGACAGGAATTCCTGAAGGCGGTGAAGAATCTGACGCCGGCAGAAGATCGGCCGGTCTGGGGCAACACGCTCAAGTTCCGTCAGGATCAGGCCCCATGGTTCGTAATGGCCGGGCGCGATGATCCGCGACAGAAAGGCTACGATGTATTGGCTCGGGCTGCGGCGATGTTTCTCGAACAAGGGGGCAACGCCCGCTTTCTGTTCTTCCCCATGCCGGGAGATGAAGGGTTGGCCAGCCTGGTCTTCCTGAAAAAGCTGGCCGAGCAGTACCCCGAATCGGTCCTGGTCTTTCCGTTCATGTTTCGTGAAGGGTTCATGTCGGCGTTGCGCGGCGCCACGTTTGGCGTGATGCCGTCGCTCTATGAACCGTTCGGCATGGCGAATGAATTCTATCTGAACGGCACGGTGGGCATTGGCCGGGCGACTGGCGGCATCATGCAGCAGATCGTGCCACTGCGGGGCGTGCCCTCGTTTACGACCGCGGTGGAACATGCCACGGCTCGCTGGTCTGCCGACAGCACTCCCGCCACGGGTCTGATGTTTCGGGAAGCGGAAGACCTCCCTTCCGAAGTGGATGACTGGCGGGGCCTGAACGCCGGACAATACAGCCGTTCGGGCGAGGGGCCTGACCGGGTCGAAGAACGTCAACAGTATGCCTTGTTCCGATCGATGGCCGACGAGTTGCTGCGCGCCATGCAGGACGGGGCCGAGATCGCGCGCGAGCAACCCAACGTCTACTTCAGCCTGCTGACGGCCGGCATCGCACACATCCGTCAGAAATTCTCGTGGAATCGGGCCGCGCTCGATTACGTGCGACACGCTGTGCAATGACTTGCGGCGTGTATCGCCAGAGGCCGGAATTCAGTTCACCTTCGGTGCCGATGCCAGCAGTTGTTCAACGTGTTGCAGCATGCGAGACCAGCCGGCCTGGGTCTGCGGGATGTAGTCGCGCCACGCGGCATTCATGGAGTGCACCAAGTCGGCGGTACAGCCTGTGCCGGTGGGATGCAGTGTCAATGTGACCTGCGAGGGCTGCTCGGCTTCGCTTTCATCGACGATCCAGGTGAATTGGATCTGGCGTGGGCGATCGAGCACCAGGTACTGGCCCCAGTGCCGGGCTTCCATTTGTGGGCGGCGGTCGGAGAAGAAAAACGACCCTCCCACCCGCGCGTCAATCTCCACCCGCACGATTTCTCCGGGGAGACCATGACTGCGGAGGGCGCCGGCCAGCCACTGCCGGACCTGCGCCGGGTCCAGCCAGGCGTCATACACCCGGTCGGCGGCCATGGGGAATTGGTGGGTGACTCGGGCTTCCACGGTTTCGTGCATTGGGGTGCTCCTGGCGTGCCAGTTTTCGACTGTTTTCGCAGCATACGTCAGCCAAAGTCGGGCGCACAGATTCCGGTTGGGAATCAGCTTCGTCGCAAGACCTGCCCGACCGGGAATTCGGGTCGGGTCGCGCCCAGAGCACGCTGGTCGAGAGCGTGGGCCCAGGGATCGCTGTGGAACCGGATTTTTGCGGATGAATCCGCTCTTGACCGATCGTAAAAAATCTGGGGTAATCCCGGCCCATGACCATTTTCGACCGATACCTCCTGAGCCGTTACTGGCACGTGTTCTTTATTGGGTTTCTGGCCCTGTTCGGTCTGTATTTTGTCATCGACGTGTTCACGAACTTCACCGACTTCACCGACAACTCGTCGAACTGGGTGGGGTTTTTCGTCGCCATCATGGAGTACTACGGGCCGCGGGCCTGCTACTTCTTCGGGATGATCGGCGGTTCGCTGATGGTCATTTCGTCGATGGTGACGATGATCCTCGTGCAGAAGCATGGGGAACTGAATCCGGTTCTCTCGGCGGGGATCTCGACATTCCGACTGCTGCGCACCCTGTTGTGGGGGGCCGTCTTTGTGCAGATTCTGATCATCGCCAATCAAGAGTTTGTGATTCCGCGGATCGCCGTGCTGCTGCAGATTGAAGCGGGCAACTCGCACATCCTGGGCAACATCGATCCGGTGAAAGACTTTCAGACCGACCTGGTGATTGCCGGCAAACGACTCGACCTGCAGAACGAAAAGGTAGAGGAAGCCCAGTTTCAGTTGACGCCGCCCAAACTGGCCGACCGCGTGCAGACCATCGAAGCCCGCGAAGCCGTACCTTACAAAAATAAGGAAGATCGGCGGGTGGGCTGGCTGCTGAAAAACGTGTCGATTCCCTTCGAGCAACTCCGGCTCACCGAAACGGGCAAGAAGTACGTGGCCCGCGGTCCGAATCCCGATGAATTGCTGATTCGCACCCAGGTGACGTTCGACCAGCTTTACAACCGCGACAGCCATTACGAGTTTCTCTCGACATGGGAATTGATTCAGCGTCTGCGCAACCCGTCGGCGAGCCATCGGTCGCTGCGCAGTCAGAATCTGTACTTGCACACGCGGTTCACGAAATGGCTGCTGAACCTGATTACGGTCGCCGTGGCGGTGCCATTCGTCGTCCGCAAGGAAAGCCGTTCGCTGATCACGAACCTGGCCACCTGCAGCGGCGTCATGACCATCATCATGGGGTTCAACGAACTGTTTCTGTACATGGGCAAGGTGAGCCTGATCAGTCCCGAACTGGCCGTCTGGGCACCGATCATTACCTGGGGAACTGCCGTGGCGTGGTTCTCGGGAC
The DNA here is from genome assembly GCA_018242565.1 of Planctomycetota bacterium. Lineage (GTDB taxonomy): Bacteria > Planctomycetota > Planctomycetia > Planctomycetales > Planctomycetaceae > JACQFH01. Next base: position 4,735 of record JAFEBR010000281.1, read on the forward strand.
TCGTGCGCACTTAAGGCGCTGCAAGCCGTATGCGTGCCGATTGGTGCCAGCGAACGAGTGCGCTCTCGCAGCCCGTTACAGCCCGTAGGTGTGGCCGCCGGCTTTGCGTTTCTTGTTGAGCCGGTTGTGGCAGTGCAATCCTTCGAGGATCAACTCGGCGACACTGGCGGACAATTCAGCCGAGGCGGGCCCCGCAGCCAGGTCGGGGTCGAGTTCGCGGGCCCGGGTGGCGACCTGTTTGGCGAAGTCCCGGATGCCGCCGATGCGCTCGAGTACCGCCGGTCCGTGCAGCAGGTCGCCCGTCTCGAGGGACTGCCCGGCTTCGAAATATTCAACCACGTTTTTGAACGCGCTGGGTTTGAAGTGCTCGTCGAAGATGTTCTTGACGGCTTCTTCCACAATGCGGGCAATGAGTTTGTCTTCCTGGCCCGATTCTTCGGTCATATTCAGTTCGAGCTTGCCTCGGCTGCTCGCGGTCAGGAAGGCCAGGTCGCTGACGCGCGGCACGACGTGCGTGGTGTGCGTGCGGATGCCGCGCCGCTCGGCGTTCGAGATCATGTTTTCGTAGTTGGCGATCGACATGCGCACGCTGACCCCCGAGGCCTGGTTGACGTGCGAACTGGTCCGCGCCAGCCGGGAAATTTCTTCGACAATTTCCTGCATGAAGCGGGGCACGTGTACCGTGACGGGGCCCTGGCGTTCGGTCCAGGCGTTTTCGGAGGTGATCTGCATCCCCAGCGGCCGGGTGTGCGGGTAGTGGGTCAGAATGACCGAGCCGATGCGGTCTTTCAGAGGCGTCACAATGCGCCCGCGGTTGGTGTAGTCTTCGGGGTTGGCACTGAAGACCATCGCCAGGTCGAGGTTCAGCCGAATGGGAAAACCACGAATCTGCACATCCCGTTCTTCCAGAACATTGAACAACCCGACCTGAATCTTGGGACCGAGGTCCGGCAGTTCGTTCATGCAAAAGATGCCCCGATGGCTGCGGGGAATCAGGCCGAAGTGCATGACATCTTCATTGGCCAGGTGCTTTCCCTCGGCGTGCTTGATCAAGTCGATTTCGCCGATGAGGTCGGCGATCGTCACGTCGGGGGTCGCGAGTTTTTCGTGATAACGCTGCTCACGGGGAATCCAGGCAATGGGGCAGTCGTCTCCCTGCTCGGCGACCAATTCGCGACCGTACTTGGAGATCGGGGCCAGCGGATCGTCATTGATTTCGGAACCGGCGATGGCGGGGATAAAGGGATCCAGAAGTTGCACCAGCATGCGCAACATGCGGGTTTTCCCCTGGCCGCGTAGCCCGAGGAAGAGCATGTCGTGCAGCGAGAGCACGGCGTTTTCGATCTGGGGCAGAACGGTTTCTTCGTAACCAATCATGCCGGGAAACAGGGTCTCGCCCGCCGCGATTTTCGACAGCAGGTTTTTCCGCAGTTCGGCTTTCACCGACTGACTGCGGTATCCAGTGGCCCGTAAGTCGCCCAATGTCTGGGGCAGAGAGGCTGCAATCGTCATGTCATTCTTGCCTGTTCCAAGGAATACGATCTGGCCCTGCGATTATAGGGCTGGGGGCAAGCCGCGGGAGGTCTCACTGCGCGATCGACAATTTCCAGCTGTTGGGGCCGCACATGTGAAGCACCAGCGTCACGAGCCTGGCGTGGCTCGTGTCTCCTGGTCCCATTCCGCGGGATGGCTGAAGGATTCGAGGTTGCGTGAAGGTGTCGGTGACAGTGTCGTCTGCCGACCGTATGATCTGATGCAGATGCGCAGTGCGACCGGATGGGTCCACGAGGACACGTCTGGAACTCGGTGCGGCACCGAATGGTCCAAGGCGGTCAAGCAGTCCGGGAGACCACATGACAGATTGGAACGCGAACGAATATCACCGCCAGTCGGCATTGCAGCAGGCCATGGCCGATCAACAACTCGCGAAACTGCACCTGGGGGGAAGCGAACGAATTCTCGACATCGGGTGTGGCGACGGAAAGATCACCGCGGCGATCGCGACCCGCGTTCCCAATGGCTCTGTGCTGGGGATCGACCCCTCGCAGGACATGATCGCCTTTGCGTCACGCCAGTTCAGTAACCCGCCGCGCGACAACTTGCGCTTCGAAGTCGCGGACGCGCGGCAGTTTTCGCAGCAGGCGGAGTTTGATCTCGTCGTCTCGTTCAATGCGCTGCACTGGGTGCCTGAACAGCTGGCGGCCTTGAAAGCCATTCACATGGCTTTGAAACCTGCAGGACAGGCGCTGCTGCGCTTCGTGCCGCAGGGGGCCCGCAAAAGTCTGGAAGATGTCATCGAAGACACGCGTCAGAGTCCGAAATGGGCCGGGAATTTTGGTGGGTTTCGCACGCCGTTCGTGCATTTCACCGTGGCCGAGTACCAGGCCCTGGCCGAGCAGGCCGGCTTGCGGGTGCAGCAGATCGAGGTGGAAGATCACGCCTGGGACTTCCAGACTCGAGAGGCGTTTGTGGCGTTTTGCGGGGCCACGTTGGTCGAATGGACGAAATGCCTCATCGCGCAAGATCGCCCCGCGTTTATCGCCGAGGTGCTGGACCGCTACGCGGAGGTCATTTCAGAGCCCGCATCGGCAGTCCACACATTTCGGTTCTACCAGATGCAAGTCGCACTCAGGGTCGGTTGACCGGGGTCTTCCGACGAACCGCCGGTCAGTCGGGCTGGATGGGAATGCAGATGGTCAGTCCCGCAGTCTGGTCTTGCAGGCTCTTGCGCTGCGGAGCGTGGCATTTCAGGCACTGGTTGGTGAGCTTGATGGCTCCCGTGCGGCGATAGACGCCGTCGACCGTGCGTTCGTAGGCGCGTTGCCCGGATTTCAGGGCTTTGACGGCGGCTTCGTCGAATTGGTCCTGAGGTTTATGGTCGGCGTTCATGGCGAGTCCATCAACGGCCAGCCAGCGGACAGAGATGCGTTGGTTTTCTTCCAGGTCGTCAAACACATCTTTGAGGATCGCCGCGGGAATCGGCAGGCCTTCGTTCTCGCGATAGTAGCGCTGATGCACGGTCTGCAACGTCGTGTGCAGGGTGTCATGCAGAATCTCGGCCTGTCGTCGGGCCTGCTCGCGGGTGGGACGAGATCCCCCGTCGGCAGAGGACTTGCCTGCCGCGCGTGCTGCCGCGTCTGGGGCGGTGCTGGTTGGAGGCGGAGCACTCCGACCAATCGTGAGCAGCCCCAGGGTGAAGGTCAGCGCGAGAACGATTCCAATCGATTTCTGCATGCGGAACAGCGTCCTACGGGTGGGCAGGGGGGGGCGTCATTGCGGCGGAGGAGTATCTTCGCTGACGGGAATGCTGATCACCAGGGCGGCGAACTTCGGTGTCTTGTCGGGCGTCTTGAACGAACCGCCATGGCAACTGATGCACTCGCTGTGCAGGCGAACGGCGCCGGCGCGGCGGTAGAACTGCCCGGCGACCGATTCGAATTCCGATTTTCCCGAGGTGATCTCGCGAGCCGCCTGCTTTTCAAAATCCGTTTCGGGTTCGTGGTCCACGCTCATGGGCTTCAAATTTACGGCAATCCACTTGGCCTCGACCGCCGATTGGCGTTTCATTTCTGTGAATACATCCTCCATGGCTCGCGCGGGAATGATGGCGCGGTCGCGGTGGAAATAACGGTGGTGCAGCATGTCGAGCGTCGCGACATAGACATCGTGCATGGCTTTTGCCCGCTCGCGCGCCTGCGCCACCGTGGCTTTGGTTTGCGAATTCGCAGCGCTCGTTGTGGCGCCCTCGGCTTCTCGACCCTGTGAGGGAGTTTCCCCAGGGCCTGGCGCCGCAAATAAGGCTACCGTGACGCACAGCAGGCCGGCACACACCACGACCGCACCGAGACTTGCCCTGAGTTGTGTCTTCAACTTCAAGCTCCTGTTGCTACGCATCGAGTCGGGTAGGCCAGATCGGCCTGATCAGCGACCAGAAATTGAACCTGTCTGGTCGAACAGCAGCATAGCAGATTAAAATTGGATTTCAATATCCAATAATGACACGGGAT
>JAFEBR010000282.1 GCA_018242565.1 Planctomycetota bacterium
AATCGCAGAAGCCCAGTCGTGATCACCCGCGGGCTATGGTGGTTGTGATGCTGGTCAGTTGGTGCGCACGGCGACGAGTCGCAAGCGACGATAGTCGGCGAACCACACGCCGTCTCGGTAGAGCGTGGGGCGTAACTCCGTTTCGAGTGCGGCGAGACATTGTTGCCTCTGGCTGGAAGTCAGCCGGTCGAGCAGGCTGCCACAGAACATGGTGAACCATTTTCGCAGGCCCTCTTCGCCCTCGAGGGGAGTGGGTCGGTCGTAAAGTTCTGCCCGCAAAACCTCCAGTCCCTGTTGTTCGAGAAGCTGCGAGTATTCGGCGATGCTGGGGTAATACCAGGGAATCGCATAGTCGGGGTGTCCGAGGGCGTGGGCCTGTTGCAACAATGCCGCGACCATGCGACGCGTGTTACCGCGTCCTCCAAATTCAACGACCAACCGGCCCCCTGGACGTAACGCGGCGTGGATTCGTGCAACCGCCTGTTCCGGCGGTTTGACCCAATGCAACACGGCGTTGGAAAACACGGCATCGAATGGTTTTTCCACCGCGAATGTGCGGGCATCTGCGACGTCAAAGCGGATGCCCGGATTCGCGGCGCGGGCTTGACCGATCATTTCCGACGAACTGTCGAGACCCAATACACTCGCTCCCGATTCCGCAATCTGGGCGGTGAGATGCCCGGTGCCGCAGCCCAGGTCCAGGATTCGTTCACCTGTTTTGGGAGCCAGTAACTCAACCAGTCCTGACCCCATTTTCCAGACGAAAGAATGGTTTGAGTCGTACAGATTCGGGTCCCAGGTTGTCGCGGGAGTCGTTGCCATCGTGGAAGAATCAATGCGGTTGTGGTGCCCAACGCCTCCTGGTGAGGCGTCGATGTTGAAGTCGGGTCGTGTCACACTTTTCAGATTACGGTTTGGGAGAGCGGGGCAGTCCCCAGAAACTGTTGAAAATGTCGGCTTTGACGACGGTTTCTCGATAGACTCCGGTTTCGAGTTTTTCAAACTTTTGAATGGCAATGTCCCCCAGACGCGGGAACAACCAGGCGTTGGATTTCTGAAAATCCTCGGCGTGGAAGGTATGCCCCGAATTGATGACGACGTATCGTCGCGGATTCATGGGATTGGGGTATATCAATGATACGCCGTGGGTCGACGGGTCCACCTGCAGGTCGAGGGCCTCGATTCCGGTTTTGGTCCAGCGAATCGGCAAACGTTCCAGCACTTTTGCCAGAATCGAATTGCTGCCCGGGTCGCCAAACAGAATGATGTTCTCGGACATGATGGTCTCGTCGAGCAGGTCAACATCACGCACCACGGTCACGCGGCCCCGCATCCACTTGTCGAACTCCTGAACGAAACGGTCCAGTGTCCAGTTGGCCCAGGCTGCCTGCGCTTCATTCCAGGGTGTCCCCGTGCCCTGGACGCAAACGAAGGGTTGCATGAAGGCGTCGTCGATCGGTCCCTGCAGGTTGTGGCGTTTGTGCATATCCGAGTTCTTCGGGAATGCCAACGACTGGTTATAAGTCAAGGTGATCCAGTGGTCACCCGCGCGTTCGAAATGGACTCCGGGCAGCAACCCTTCGGCTGCGGAGGCGAGGGGCAATTCATCGCCGTCGATCACGACTTTTGATGCCAGGTCACGGCCCAGTTCGAGAACACCGACATTGTTCGTGGTGACGGTGAGAACACGACCTTCGTCATCGGCCTGGGCATCGACAGTCGCCGCCTGGTAGGGTTGCAGCATTTCATGAATCGTAACCCAATCGCACGAATTGTACTTCAAAGTGTGGGTGGTGAACTTGATGCTGCGGGATCCCGGGTAGACGGGACGGCCGGTCTTTTGTCGTTCGGCGTGAAACGCCATGAACTCCTTCTGAGATTCGGGATGAAAGGCGTGTCCCATGCCCGGACCAATCAGCAGTTTGATCGTGATGCCGAGTTGGGTGGCCCGCTCGACCATCTCTGTACTGGCTGCGAGTTGTTCGTCTTTTTCACCGCCATAAGTGCAGATGGGGACGTTGTAGGCATTGAGCGTGTAGTCGATGGGGTTGTAAATCGACAACACCCGGTCCTGATACGGGGGCAACGGATCTGTCACTTTCTGGTATTGATAAAAGTTCACAAATCCGGCTCCCGGTCCCACCGAACACCACAGGCTCGGGTAATGCAGTCCCAGATGCCAACTGCCGGCGCCCCCCATCGAAAACCCATGCAGGACAATCCGGCGTTCGTCGATGCGATACCGGCGTTTGACATCCGCCAGTGCCTCGAAGACATCGGCCTCGCCTGCAAACCGGTAGGCATTGTTTGTGCGTCCAAAAACGTCGAGTTGGATCCAGTCGGCCTGCGGATTCCCTGGTTTGCCGTCGTGCTGGTGAATGAAGTTGACTTCGTTGAGGGTCGCCCCCCGGCCATGCAGGACCAGATGCAACGGCCAGCGGCGCTCTGGTTGCTGACCAAATTCGCGAGGCAGCGTCAGGGCATACGGCTGATACGAACCGTCAACCGCCGACCGGTAACCCAGGACGACTTTCCCGGGAGTCTGGTCCCACTTTGGGGCCTCCCGGGAATTGGCAAGAAATCGGGTTCGTTCTGTTCCCGTTTTCAGTGCCTGTCTGGCCTGGGCCACGTATTCCGGTTTATAGAATTCCTGGTGGCGGAGGATCCAGTCGACGGCTTTGACATAAATCGCGGCGTCGGGAAGGTAGTTTTTCGCGTTTGGGTATCGTCCCAGCAGGTCCACGTCCGACGCGAGTTTGGTTAACTCGTCCTGCAGCGACTGGCTGTCGGCGGGGGAAGCGGGTTGCGCCTGCAGGGGGCCCGCTGAACAGGCCGCTCCCAGAATGAGCAGACAAACCCGCAGCTGTGCCGCAGAAGATCGGACCATGATCGACTTTCTGAATACTCGCATCAGGGAAACTTTGTGGGGATACGGAACCCAGAGTCATAGTCTACGCCGGCGCACGCGAGACGGGAATATCGGGCGGAAATAACGGATGTGACCGCGAGTCTGCCGGCGCTGAAAAGGCACGCGAAAGAGACCTGCCGGCCGCCGCTGGTGGCCGGTTCAGGTCGCTGCGGGCCAGCTTTGCATTCATTATTGTTAATGGGTAGAGTGGGGTCTGCATCTGTGATTCTGCGAGTCCACACCCAACCTGCTTTTTTGTACGAGGAGACCCGATGAGCGCTTCCCAAAATCCTGGTATGACACGCCGGGAACTGATCAAGACGACTGGACAGGTCGCCGCCGCAACGGCCCTGACCAGCGCGATTCTGCCCGGTGTGTACGCTGGCGAAAGCAATACCATTCAACTGGCACTGGTGGGCTGTGGTGGACGCGGAACTGGTGCGGCCATCAACGCTCTGTCGACGACGAGTGGCCCCACGAAACTCGTGGCGATGGCGGACGTGTTCCCTAACAAGCTCAAAGACAGCTACAAGAATATCTCGGGTGAACGGGGCGGCGCTTTCGCTCCCCAGTTGGATATTCCGGAAGATCGCAAGTTCATCGGCTTCGATGGCTACAAGAAGGCGATGGACGCCCTCAAGCCGGGTGATGTGGTCATTCTGACCACTCCGCCGGCCTTCCGCTGGGTGCATTTCAGCTACGCGATTTCCAAGGGACTGAACGTCTTCATGGAAAAGCCGACGACGGTCGACGGTCCGAGCACGCGAAAAATGCTCGAACTGGCTGCCGAATCGGTGAAACGGAACCTGAAAGTCGGTGTGGGCCTGATGTGCCGACACTGTAAAGCCCGTGGCGAACTGTTTGAGCGGATCAAGATGGGCGAAATTGGCGACATCGTGCTGATGCGGGCCTACCGCATGGCACCGGGCCAGACCGCCAAGGAATATACCAAGCGGCGTCCGGCCGACCAGCCGAGCGAAGTCTTGTTCCAGATCAGCATGTTCCACTCGTTCTTGTGGGCGTCGGGCGGTGCTTACAGCGACTTTCTGATCCACAACATCGACGAATGCTGCTGGATGAAAGATGCCTGGCCGGTCGAGGCGCGGGGTCTGGGCGGTCGTCACTATCGTGGCGACTTCGTCGATCAGAACTTCGATACGTACGCGATCGAATACACGTTCGCCGACGGCAGCAAGTTCCTGCTGGACGGCCGGTCGATGGAAGGGGCGTACTCGGAATTCTCGAGTTATGCTCACGGATCGAAGAATTCGTGCGTGATTTCGACTGCCGGCCACACCCCGGCCAAGCCCCGCATTTACAAAGGCCAGCGGTTGGGCGACAAGTCGGCTCTGCTCTGGCAGTGGGGACAGCCCGAACCCAATCCTTACCAGTTGGAATGGGACAACCTGATGGATGCGATTCGCTCGGACAAGCCGCACAACGAGGCGGAACGCGGCGCCAAGGCGAGTCTCGTCACTTCGATGGGACGCATGGCCGCTCACACGGCACAGGTCGTCACCTACGAAGACATCCTCAACTCGGGACATGAGTTTGCCCCCGACGTCGACAAACTGACGGTCGATGGACCGGCTCCGGTAATGCCCGATGCCGATGGCAAATACCCGATTCCGCTGCCCGGTTTGAACAAGAAGCGCGAGTACTAAACTCGGCCGATCGTCAAGCTGGCGGGCTGGGCCCGATGTTGTTCACACCGCAGCACCGGTCACCATGAGTGACCGGTGCTGTTTTTTTGCCAGAGGAAGATCTAAGAGGCTTTCGCCGACGCGGTTTCGGTTTCCGCTCGCTCACCCAGAATCTCGGTAAGTTGCTCGCGATCGATTTCTTCGTACTTCAGCAGCGCCTGGGAAATGCGATCGAGTTCATCACGGTGGGTCGACAGAATCTCGGTCGCCCGCTGCGATGCATTGTGCACGAACCGCTGGACTTCCTGGTCGATGACGTGGGCCGTTTCTTCGCTGAACTGTCGCATCTCGTGCATTTCTTTGCCGAGAAATGGATGTTCTTCGCTCTGGTGAAACGCGACCGGGCCGATCGCCTCGCTCATGCCCCAGTGTGCCACCATCCGCCGGGCCAGATTGGTGGCCTGGTCGATATCGTTTTCGGCTCCCGCGGAATACTCGTCGAACACGAGTTTCTCGGCGGCACGGCCCCCCATCGCCAGGACCAGATTGGAGTGCAGCCGTTGTTCCCCCACATGATGGCGTTCTTCGTCGGCGAGCAATTGGGTGACCCCCAAAGCCCGGCCGCGAGGCACGATTGTCACCTTATGGACCGAATCGAGTTCGGGGATCAGCCAGGCAACCAGAGCATGACCCGCCTCGTGATAGGCTGTCATGGCGCGCTCTTTCTGGTTGAGCACTTCTTCACGTTTGGGGCCCATTAAGACCCGGTCCTTGGCCGTATCGAAGTCGCTGGCGGTGACCTGCGTCTGATTGGTGCGGGCGGCATTCAGCGCCGCTTCATTCACCAGGTTCTTCAAATCGGCCCCCGAAAAACCAATCGTTCCCGAAGCAATCGCCTCGAGATTGACATTGTCGCTCAGCGGAACTTTGCGAGTGTGCACTTTCAGAATGCCCAATCGGCCTGCCTTCGTGGGGCGGTCGATTGGAACGTGGCGGTCGAAACGGCCGGGACGCAACAACGCCGGGTCAAGCACATCGGGCCGATTAGTGGCCGCCAGGACAATGACCGATTCGGTCTGAGCGAACCCATCCATCTCACTGAGAATCTGATTGAGTGTCTGCTCGCGTTCGTCGTGACCGCCGCCGACGCCGGCACCGCGGACTCGGCCCACGGCGTCGATTTCGTCGATGAAGAGAATACAGGGAGAATTCTCTTTGGCTGTGCGAAACATGTCGCGGACCCGGCTGGCTCCGACCCCCACGAACATTTGAATGAACTCAGAGCCATTAATCGAGTAAAAGGGAACCCCCGCTTCGCCTGCGGTGGCCCGTGCCAGCAGGGTTTTCCCGGTTCCGGGGGGGCCCATCAGCAGGACTCCCTTGGGAATCTGGGCTCCCAGTCGCTGGAACTTGGCGGGATTTTTGAGAAATTCGACGACTTCTTCCAGTTCCCGCTTGGCCTGTTCCATGCCGGCCACATCTTCGAACGTATTGTGCTGGTCTGAAGGCGCAAATCGTTTGGCCGGGCTACGAATAAAGTTCCCGGCCATCCCGCCAGGGCCCAGGGGGTCGCTGGCGCGTCGCAACATGAACCAGACGAAGGCGATGCCGGCGAGCGTCACGCCAATCGTCAGGATCTGGTAAAAGCCCGGGCCGAGTGAAGTCGGTTCGGTGGTGTACAGCACCTGCCGGGCCTGCAATTGCGAAATCAGGTCTTTGTCTTCGACGGGTGGCAGGTATGTCGAGAATTTCTTCGACAGCTTCCGCCGTTCTTTGCCATCGGCGGGCTTTTCGCCCGGTTCGTCGGGGGCTTCTTTCCACTCGCCGGTCAGTCGATTCGATCCTTCGATGAACAGGACCGATTTGACATTACCCGTTTCTCCGGCCAGCAACTGGCTGCGGAAGAAGCTGTATTCGACCAACGAGCCACCGCCGGCGAAGTACGGCAGCCAAAAGAGCATGGAGACCACAAACGCGATTGCCACGCCCACCAGCCAGGGGCCGCCGGGAGGGGGGCGGGACGGGTCTCGCGGGGTTCCGGGACGACGAGGACTTTTGCCGGGCGCAGGCTCCTGACGGCCAGACATCATCCAGCTACGGGGCAGAAAAATTCGCAAGTTATGGATCATCGGTAAAGGTTACAAAACTGACTTCTACCTGACAATGAGACGCAAACTGCCCTTGCGGCAAAACGGCAGATCCAGTATTTCACCCGTCCCTTCCCGCTCTCAAGCCAATCTGTCTCTCTCCAGATCTGTGCCCGGCGGCTTTTTCCCTTCCTTAGGATTTCCCCATGAAACGTCTCATCGCCCTCGGATTCGGACTGTTACTGGCCGCCGTTTCAACCGGTTGCTGCTGCTGGCCCTGCTGCAATAGCCCCTGTGGCTCGGGATGCAGCACAGGGGGTTGCGGACCGGCCGGATGTGGTGTCCCAGGCGCTGTCCAATCGACCTCGATGTATGCGCCCGCCTGTTCGACCTGTGCTTACTGAGCACGTCCCGTCAGCATAGCGGCTCGCGTTCGTCGGACTCTTCAATCTTGTTCGTCGTCTCGGTGTCCTCCGGTACGGCCCTGCGGGGAATGTGCGCGCGGAAGGCCGCTGCGGTTCGCAGGCTGAAGATTCTCGGTGGCGCTGGTTCAGGCTGGCTTTCGAACACCTGGAGGGGAGAGGCTCGTCCGCCACGCGCCGTTGCGAAATCTGTTGCGCTCATCCATGAGCGTGGTGGTCTGCGACGGGATCCCGCCTGACTTGTCAGAAGCGGCTGAGTCGTGCTGCGATCGCTGCCGCTGCGCGCCCACTTGGCGTGGTTGTTCGTCCTCCGTTGGACTGGGGCCAAACTGGCCAGCGGAGTCGCTGACGGTCCCCAAAGCGTTCGGCCGGTTTTGTGGATGGTCTCGCTGGTTTCACGATGTGAGTCGTGGCGGCCATCGCGGGCTGGGCTGCGGCCGCTTCCGGTTGCAGGATTCACGCCGGGGACGACCGCGGGTGATCCGCGCCTGACAGGCAACGATTTCTCGTGATTCACTGGACGACGAAGGCGGAATCGGTCAGAACACAGGGCGGTCGTTTTCCGTCTCAGTCTGCCTCCTGAATTGCTGAATCCGCTATGCCTGTCGTACTTGTCGGAACCTTTGACACCAAGGGCACCGAGTTTCAGTTTGTGCGTGATGTCCTGCACGGCCTGGGCTTGGCGACGCTGGCTGTGGATGCCGGGGTGAACCCACCGGTTGGCATCCAGCCCGAGATCTCGCGCGAGTTGGTGTTTGCTGCGGCGGATACGCAGTTCGACACGATTCTCGCCCGACATGACCGCGGCGAAGCGGTTGAGGCGGCCGCCCGCGGTGCAGCACAGGTCATCAGTGAACTGTACCACGCCGGCAAGTTGGAGGGCGTTCTGGGGCTGGGGGGATCAGCCGGAACGACCATTGGCACTGCGGCGATGCGGGCTTTGCCGTTTGGAGTTCCCAAGCTCATGGTGAGCACCCTGGCGAGTGGCCAGGTGCGACAATTCGTGGGTGTCAGGGACATCCTGATGCTGCATTCGGTGGTCGACATCAGCGGGTTGAATCGGATCAGTCGGATCGTCCTGGAAAATGCTGCGAGGGCCATCGCTGGCATGGTGCGATTCCAGGACTCGACTTCGCGGGTGGGTCAATCGGCGGTGGGGGCGGAAAGTTCGGCCTGCGCCGAACATCCGTTGATTGCCGCCACCATGTTCGGGGTGACCACCCCCTGCGTGGATGCGGCGCGCCGGCAACTGGAAGGAACCGGGGCCGAGGTGCTCGTGTTCCATGCCACGGGCACGGGGGGCATGACCATGGAATCGTTCATCGCCGATGGATTGATTCATGGCGTACTGGATTTGACCACCACGGAACTGGCGGATGAATTGGTTGGGGGTATCTTGAGTGCCGGCCCCGAGCGTCTGACCGCCGCCGGACGCCGAGGCATCCCCCAGGTGATCTCGGTGGGGGCGGTCGACATGGTGAACTTCGGTCCGCGCGACACTGTCCCCGCGAAATTTGCCGATCGGTTGTTTTACCAGCACAATGCCAACGTGACGTTAATGCGTACGACCCCGGCCGAAAATCTGGAAATTGGCCGGGAGATCGCCCGCAAAGCCAATGCGGCCACCGGTCCGACCGTGGTCCTGTTGCCGTTGCGAGGCGTGTCCGCGATCGACGCAGAGGGGGGGCCGTTCTGGTGGCCTGCCGCCGACGAAGCACTATTTGCGGGGATCCGGGAAACGCTCAATCCCCGAGTTCGACTGCTCGAACTCGACCGGCATATCAATGACCCAGAGATCGCAACGGCCGCGGCCACAACCTTGCGCGGTCTGATAGCCGACGTGTCTGCCGCCGGTTCAAAATCGTAAACCCAGACGATTCGGGCCGCGCAACGTGCCGCGATCCCTGGCTGTTTCAAATCGCTGTCCCTGCGGGGCGGATCGGAACCCGCCCCGCAGGCGCTCAGACTCTTTAACTGAAGTTCATGTCGCTGGAGACTCCGCCGGCTGCGGGCAGGTAGCATTTCTCGACATAATCCATGACCATGCGGTCGGCACTGAATCTCCAGCCGAGAGACCGCATCGAGCGTTTCATCTGGGCCAGCCATTTCAGCGGCAATCCGCCCGGATCTCGGTCGTAATACAGAGGTACGACTTGCTTTTCGAGAACTTCGTACAAGGACTCGGCATCACGTTCATCCTGCAATTCGTTGGATGAATGCGAGTCCCCCGCACCGATGGCAAAGCCATTGGTACCGTCGTACGCCTCGGCCCACCAGCCATCGAGAATCGACAGATTCAATCCGCCGTTGAGCACGACTTTCTGGCCGCTGGTCCCAGAGGCCTCCAGAGGACGGCGGGGCGTATTCAGCCAGACATCAACGCCCTGAATCAAATGCCGGCAGGTCTTGATGTCGTAGTCTTCAACAAACACGACTTTCCCCAGGAATCGCTTGTCGCGGGACAATTGGGCAATCTGCTGCAGGATCTTCTTCCCCGGTTCGTCCTGCGGATGGGCTTTGCCGGCGAACACAAATTGCACGGGCCGTCGCGGATCATTCACCAGCGCCGTGATGCGTTCGATATCGCGGAAAATCAGGTTGGCGCGTTTGTAAGTCGCAAAGCGCCGGGCGAAGCCAATCGTCAGCGTGTCGAGGCTGAGTGCCCGTTTGTATTGCTGCACGAGATGGCTGGGTTCGTGACGGAACTCGGCCAGTCGCACGAGATGTCGGCGGACGAATTCGAGCAGTTCATATTTCAGCGTCTGGTGGGTTTCCCACAGTTCGCCATCGTCGATGTCTTCAATCGCTTCGAAGGTATCTGGAACACCTGTGCGACGGCTCCAGTCCGAGGCCAGGTGGCGATCGAACATCTGCCGCATGGGCGAAGCCAGCCACGACAAGGCATGCACGCCGTTCGTGATGTGGCCAATGGGAATTTCATCGGGCATACGGCCCGGGTACAGGTTCGACCACATGGCCCGCGAGACCTGCCCATGCAATGCCGACACCGCGTTCCGGCGGCGGGACATCTTAATCGCCAACACGGTCATGCAGAATTCTTCGCCATGGTTATGCGGATCGACGCGTCCTAATCCCATCAGGGCGTCGTACGACAGTCCCAGTGCGTCTCGCATGGGGCCCAGATGTTCTTCGATCATTTCCGCCGAGAACCGATCGTGTCCCGCAGGCACCGGTGTGTGTGTCGTGAAGACCGAATTCGGCGCCACACGATTGGCTGCCTCGTAGAAATTGATGCCGTCGGCGATCATGCGCTGGCGGGCCACTTCGAGCGCGGCGAAGGCGCTGTGGCCTTCGTTCATGTGAATGACGCCCGGCGTAATACCGAGTTCTTTCAAAACGCGAAAACCTCCGACCCCCAGCAACAGTTCCTGGCGGATGCGGACGCGACGGTCGCCGCCGTACAGGCGGGCGGTCAAGCCGCGATCTTCCGGCCGGTTGCCTTCCACGTCGGAATCCAGCAACAGCAGTTGGCAGCGGCCCACATGGATTTTCCAGACACGTGCCGAGATGGTTCCCGTGCGGGTCTCGATCGAAATGACCAGAGGTTCCCCAGTGGGGCGATGGACAAGTTGGGCTGGCAGTTTGTCACTCTGGACAGAGATGTAATCTTCCTGCTGCCAGTCTTCATGAGAGAGTCGCTGTCGGAAATAGCCTTGGTTGTAAAACAGCCCGATGCCAATCAGAGGCACGCCGAGATCTGACGCGCTTTTCACATGGTCCCCGGCGAGAACTCCCAGACCTCCCG
>JAFEBR010000283.1 GCA_018242565.1 Planctomycetota bacterium
ATTACTATGCATCGCGGAGGCAGGCATCCGGCCGTCAGTTAGCATGGTCTTTTCGATTTCCACGCCAAATGACGAGCACCGGGTACGCGGGGTTGAGGCGGGGTGTTGATGATGTCGGCAGATGCTACTGGTAAAGGGGCAGGGCAGCGAATACGTGCGCTATGACGAGCAGGACCTCCGCGAGCACGGCAGATGCCGTATCCCGGCGGAAGCCGCAACGATCTGCGGCGGCAAGGACTGCCAGCGGAAAAACGAATACCGAGAGAAGGGCTGGCACCAACACCAATTGAAACACTGCGACTTGCCAGCCAGCTACTGGCGGCGCTAAGATTCCATGCGAATCCAGCAAGCTGCCGACACCCACGACCACGACAGCGGCGATGTGTAGGGCAATCAAAACGCGAAGCCCGACTGGCTGTACGGCAATCTTGGGGTCTTTCTCCATACCGGGATTCTACCCGCCGGGAAACAGGGGAGGAAAGCCGATCTGCGCTGTGACTTCCGAACACATGCGCAAACATCGGCGCTTCACGGTAGGCCGACTCTCCAGTTAGAATTGGCGCATGATCAAGATTGGCTGGATTATCGACGCAGAGATGTTTGGCGGATACCGTGACGAACTAGTCGCTTGTATTCGCGAGTCCGGTCACGACGCTCACCTCGTGCAGCCGCCTCATCCGCCGTATCGATGGGAGGATCTCGGTAGTCCCTATCGCCGACAATTCCCAAAGGGGAGCTGTGTCATCGCCCACGGCGACATTGAGTTCGTCACAAGGATTGCCCGCGAAAGGTGGTGGGTTCCGGGTGCATTTGGAACCGTCGATAACTTCGCCTGCTCGAACTATTACTGCTGGTTCGGCAAATTCCTTTTGAATCAAGACTACGTCATGTTGCCATTCGGCGAGCTCAGTCGTCGGCGGGATTTTCTGTTCCGAACGCCAGGCGTCGATGGCCGAGTCTTCATTCGACCTGATTCTCCGCTGAAGTTATTCACCGGCCAGGTCGCTGCACGAAACTCGTTCGATGCAGACCTCGAATTCATGGGGTTTTATGAGTTTCCGATCAACTCGCTGGTGGTCGTCAGCGCGCCGAAATGCATTCTCGCGGAATGGCGATTTGTGGCCGTGAGTGGGAAAATCGTCGCCGGTTGCCAGTACAAACTGAACGGAAAAATGGAACTCGATCCTAGTTACCACCCGGCCGCGTACAATCTGGCATCCACGATTGCTGCCTCGGAATATCAACCAGATCCGGCTTGGGTCCTCGACATCTGTAAGACCGACGACGGCAAGTTCCACCTGCTCGAAATCGGGGGATTCAGTTTCTCGGACCTCTACGCATGCGACAAGCGGGCGATTGTGGAGGCGGTTTCCGAGGCGGCGGCGCGCGAATGGGAGCGGACAACGCCGCAGTCCACAGGCCCTTCAGTGTCGTTGTGAATGCCAATCACACGGTCATTCTTCGACGCTGGCCGTGACTCCGAGTGTAGCCAGCTCATCGCACAACGCCGTAGCGTCTTGTGTAACGGGAATTGCCAGAGTGACGATCTCACCTGTAACGACTGATTCAGTGCGCGATTTGGCGTCGGCTAGATTCAGGCCGGCGTAACGTCGAATCGCCTTGATCATCGCGATCGTGTTAAGTCCCAATCGCCAATCTGTGATTATCAGCTTTGCCATTTTTCCTGCATGCGCTGTAAGTGTGGGTCATTTATCGTGACGGCCACCGTTCTTGCGAGCACGTAAGCTCTCCAGAATCGAAACAGCGAACCACCTCCCGGCATCGTTGATGTGCGGAGTCTCGTCGGCTGAGAGTGGTTCTCCGTCGAGATACCTTTGCGCCACGGAATCCTGACGCAACCACCGCTCCAATAATTCAAGAAATGCTCGTTCTTCGGCACCGTTGATTGAAAGCACTTTGTCGTCAACCGTGAGATTCTTGTCGCCGTCCATTTCGTTCAACAAGCATGCGCTTCGCGCAACTCCTGAAGCATCTTTGAATTCAACAAAAATACTGCCTCCGTCCGAGTAGA
>JAFEBR010000284.1 GCA_018242565.1 Planctomycetota bacterium
AATTTCGCCTATAGGGGTTCTTCCCGTGCGGGATACCGGCAAACCGGGTCTCCGCGGGACATAGAATCCGCACATTCGGCATAAGATTCTCGAAATTACGAAATTTCCGGGGCTTCCGCAGTCGTACTACCGACATTGCCCCGCGATGGCATGCAGATTGTGGGCAAGATTCTACCGAATCACCGCAAACACCCCGTGTTACCACGACTCGAAACACGCCCCGGTTCGACCGACTCCCCCACCGTCCCTGTCGGGCTCAGGCGAGAATGTCGTGAACGACCTCGCCGTGGATGTCGGTCAAGCGAAAATCGCGACCAGCATAACGGTAGGTCAAGCGGGTGTGTTCTATCCCCAGCAGATGCAGCATCGTGGCGTGCAAGTCGTGCAGGTGCACCTTGTCTTCCACGGCGTAATAGCCGTATTCATCCGTCTTGCCGTACACCAATCCCGGCTTGACGCCTCCCCCGGCCAACCACATCGTGTACCCCTGCGGGTTGTGGTCACGGCCGTTGGTCCCCTGGGCCACCGGAGTGCGACCGAATTCGCCACCCCACAGCACCAGTGTGTCCTCCAGTAATCCGCGCGACTGCAAGTCCGTCAGCAAAGCCGCGATCGGTTGATCGACCTCCAGCGCGTTGCGCGCATGATCGGCCTTCAAGTTTTCATGCTGATCCCACTTGTAGCTGTGAGTCACCTGCACAAACCGCACTCCCCGCTCGGCGAACCGGCGGGCCATCAGACACTGACGCCCGAAGTTCGCTGTCGCCGGATTGTCCAGCCCATATAGCTTGTGGGTGGCTTCACTCTCGCTGCTGAGGTCCTGCAGTTCCGGGGCAGTCGTTTGCAGGCGATACGCCAGTTCAAACGAGTTGATTCGACTTTCGAGGGTCGAATCGGGTCCGGCGGCGGTCAGATGGTCGCGGTTCAATTGCCGCACCAGATCGAGTTCCAGCCGCTGCATGTCGCGCGGGGTTCCCTCGGAATTCACAATGAACGGAATCTTGGCCTGGTCCGATGAGACCCCCGCGTTCCCCAGGGCGGTACCCGCGTAGACGGCCGGCAAGAACGCCGAACTGTAGGCATTCACCCCGCCGTGCGTCAGCGTCGGACATACCGTGATGAAACCAGGCAGATCCTGATTCTCGGTTCCCAGCCCATACGTGATCCACGACCCCATGCTGGGCCGGACAAACGTATCGCTGCCGGTGTGCAACTCCAGCAGCGCCCCGCCATGCCGTGAGTTTGAGCCATGCATACCATTGATGATGCACAGTTGATCAACGCACCGCGCGACGTTGGGAAACAATTCACTCACCCAGGCGCCCGATTGGCCGTACTGCTGAAACTTGAAGGGGGACTGCAGCAGATTCCCCGTCGCGGCTGAGAACACGCGCGGCTTGGCAAAAGGCAGAGGCTTGCCATTGTCGCGTGCCAGCAGCGGTTTGTAATCGAACGTATCCACCTGCGACGGGCCACCGTGCATGAACAGAAAAATCACGCGGCGGGCACGCGGCGGAAAATGGGGCGGTTTGACAGCCAGCGGATTAGCCGCGTCGCTCTCTTCGGCACGAGCCGACTCGGTCTGCAGCAGATCGGCCAGAGCCAGGTAGCCAAATCCGGCGGCGGATTGGCGCAACCAGTCCCGGCGGCTGAATACCGGATCACCTTGTTGACAGCATCGCATCATCATGACTGGGTCGTCCCGTCCGTTTCGCTCAATACATCCGCTGGATTAAATTGTATCACGGGCAAGATCGCTGCGTTCCGAATTCACTCGATGTAGACGAATTCATTGCCCGACAATACCGCCCGGCACAATGCCTGCCACGCCGACAAACGGGCCTCGTCGGATGCGACCTGCTGGGCCCGACGTCCCGCCGCGTATTGCTCGGCGAATTGCACGGCTCGGGCCATTTCGGCTGTCGTGGGCTGACGGGCGTAAGCGCGTTCGTACAGCATCTGCACCCTTACCGAGTCGTCAGCAACCGGTGCCGACAGCAGACTGCCCGCCAGACGTTTCGTCGCCTGCGCCACCAGCGGACTGTTCATCATAAACAACGCCTGAGGCGCCACCGTGGTCGTGTCACGGCGACCGTTCAACACACTCGGGTCGGCGAAATCAAATGCCTGAAACATCTCATACAACGCGCTGCGTACCACGGGCAAATAGACCGAGCGACGGTGACTGTCGTACAACGCAGGAGGCAGGATCGATCCGGTCCCGGTCACGTATTGTCGATTTGGAGTCGGCAGCAACGTTCCCGTCCGCACGCCATCGAGCTCTTCGCAGACAGTCAAGATGCTGTCACGCAGCGCCTCGGCTTCCAGTCGCCGCCGATTCGCATGCCACCACAGCCGATTCTCAGGATCGGCCTGAGCCGCCTGCGGTTGCGTAGTAGATGCCATCTGGTAGGTGGCCGACAGCATGATCAGGCGATGCAGGGCTTTCATGGACCAACCCTGCTCGACAAATCGCCTGGTGAGCCAATCGAGCAGTTCGGGATGCGTCGGTCGTTCTCCCAGGGCCCCGAAGTTATCGGGCGAACGAACCAATCCCTCTCCGAAGTGCCAGAGCCAGACGCGGTTGACAATCACGCGGCTGGTCAGCGGGTGGTCAGGGCGAATGAGCCACTCGGCGAGCTCTCGCCGACCACTGCCGCTCCCTCCCACAGGCACGTGCTCACCTGGGAATACCGCGGGAAATCGCCGGGGAACCTGTTCGCCCAGCGTCAGATGACTGCCCCGCAGATGGATTCGCAGATCTTCTGCCGTCCCTTCCGAGACGGCCATGGTTTCTGGCAGTTTCGGCAGCGAATCTTGCAGGGCCTTCACGTCGGCCCGCTTCTGAGCCAGTTCAGCCATCGTCGCTTCGGGGAAATGCCCTTCGACGTTGGGTGGCAAAAGAAACGGCCCTTTCGGGTCGTAGACCAGTTGCCGCAAGGATTCGAGGGCCGGGTCATCCAGTGCCGTGACTGCCGAGGCCCCCGCATTCGACTGCGATTTTTGCCAGGCCGTTTCAGCCGCGCTCAACAGTTCGGCGTAACGTGCGACCAACCGCTCTCGGGAGGGGGGCTCATTGCCCCACAACGCTGCGGCCACGGTCGACGTGCTGGCAGCGGGCAGTGTGCCCGTCATTCGCCAGGCATGCCAGGGAGCCAGCGCCGCCGCAGGAGCCTCGCCAGGAACATCGAGTACCGTCTTCCAACGAACAATGAACTCGGGAAGCAGCCGATATCCATCCGCTGGCGGCGGCAGTGCGACCCATTTCTGGGTGTCCGCCTGAGCCGGAGCCCATAGCAATTTGTCAATATGCGGAAACGGTCCGGGGCATTCGAGCCGAATCAGGTTTTTTCCGGCAATGAGCGGAAAAAAGCCGGCGATTTCCCAGGTTTGGGTGTCGGGATTCCACGACCCGGTGACTCCGCCCGCCACATCACTCCGGACCAGCGTACCGTTAATGAATAGTTTGACGGGTCGGGCCGCGGCGGCCGCATAGCGAATCTCGAATTGGTACGCCCCGGCAGTTTCTACGTCGACGTCATACTCAGTGAAATTGGGCAACTCGCCTTTGTTCACCAGGACCCCAATTCCTTCGCCATAACTGTCGGTCACTTTGAGCACATTACCGCGGGCAAAATCTTCGGCTTCGATGACGCGCGCGTTTCGCTCGCGAATCGTGTCGGCCGCGGCGCCAATCGGTTTAGCGGACTTCAAATAATCCTGTTGTTCCAAAGCCCGCACAGCAGCCAAAAAATAGTCACCCACATGGGAACGCGCGGCCTGCACCAGACGCTGCTGGGCTGCTTCCACCACTTTGTTGATGCCTGCCTGCCACTCTTGTATCTGCTGCTGCTGCCGATCACGCGCCTGCTGAATATCGGGATTGGCGAGCGGCCGTTCCTGCCAGCGGGCCACGACACTGAAATTCTCCATCGTCTTGGTGCTTTTGAAGATTCCCGCCAGCGAATAATAATCGCCGATCGGAATGGGATCGTACTTGTGCGAATGGCACCGGGCACAACCCAGCGTCAGCCCCATGAAGGCCCGGCCGACCGTATCCACCTGCTCATCGACGATGTCCATCTGCATTTTGACGGGGTCGTCTTCTGCGAGCATCTTGCCCCCCAGGCACAAAAACCCGGTGGCCACCAGACCATCGAACGGGTCGCTGCCCGGTTCGGGAGGCAACAAGTCACCGGCAATCTGCTCGGCGACAAACCGATCAAACGGCTTGTCCTGATTGAACGCACGAATCACGTAGTCGCGATAGCGCCAGGCACTGGCATAGGCCAGATTCTCATCGAGTCCGTTCGAGTCGGCGTAACGGGCCACATCCAGCCAGTGCCGGCCCCAGCGCTCCCCGTATTTGGGCGATGCCAGCAATCGATCAACCACCCGGGCAAACGCCAGAGGCGAATCATCAGCCAGAAAGGCCCGCACTTCTTCCACCGTGGGTGGCAGACCAATGAGATCCAACGTCGCCCGCCGGATCAGCGTGCGTTTTTCGGCCGGGCCTGCCGGAGACAAACCGGCCTGCTCCAGCTTTTCCAGTATGAAATGATCGAGCGGCGCCTGGGGCCAGTTTTTATTCTTAACCACCGGAATCGGCGGATCACGCGGCGGCACAAACGCCCAGAATTGGCGTTGCTCGTCGGTAATCACATCCGACCGGGCCTTTTTCACCTGCGCATCAGCACCGTCCCGCGCCGGCCAGGGAGCCCCCATTTTCACCCATTGCGTCAGGTCGGCGATCTCGCGTTCGGGCAGTTTCGACTTGGGGGGCATCTTGATGTCGAACGCATAGCCCACCACCTGATTGAGCAGACTCTCTTCAGGCTTTCCCGCCACCAGCACCGGCCCCGAATCGCCCCCGCGCAAGGCCTCTGCTTGCGAATCAAGCCGCAGATTTCCTTTTTGTTTCTCGGCCCCGTGACATTCCAGGCACCGCTCGGCCAGAATCGGGCGAATCCGGTTCTCGAAGAATTCGATCGCCTTAGGATCCAGCGTCCGATTTGCCGGCGGTTTCGCGGCGCTCGCCTCGGAGGCAGGTGGATCATCAGCCCGAGCCACGGCGGCCAGCGAGCCGACCCAGAGAAAGACGGCACAACCGACGGAGATCATCCGCAGCGGCCAGTCACGCACCAGACTGTCGTTCAATGGAGTATGCACATATTTAAATATCGCCCGTGCCGAAACTCACGTCAAGGCGACGCATTTACGTTCCACACCCTGATTTGCCGTCACGGCACTGACCAGCCCGAGTTCAGAATTCGCCCGCCGGTATCGCACCGTCAGCCCGATGCCCGTATCGTCGGTAGACCGTCATCGAAATCTCGTTCGATAAGAATCGGACGGCGCCGTCGCCAAACAGAAATGAGGCTCCGCCCAAATGCGTACTGCTGAATCCTCCCACTCCCAGGACTCCCAGTTCGGGTGAATTCACCGGGACCGCCCCCATTCCCGGAGCGGCCCGTACAGAATTCAGACTTGCGCCCATGTTCCGCAAGCTGTCCCGATTTCCCGCAACCCATCCAAACCCGGCTCCCCCGGCGATTTCTCCCACGTAAATCGTATTCGAGATGCCGTCGGTGATTTCGTCACGCGTGATCGCACGATTCAAGATAAAGACCCCGACGTTGTCGATATCAATCGGCGCTTCAATGTCGTGATGGCAGGCGGCGTAACTCCCCATTGAAGGACAGCGAAACATAGGCAGACTCGTGGCCGCGACGGCACTGTTGCGTTTATCAAAAGCCCCTGCGGAAAAATCAAACTGCTCGAAGGCACGCTGCTGATCGAGATGTGGCAAGATTCGCACGCCCCAGCCGACTTGGTAACCCGTAACCGCATGCTGGATCGGACGAGTTGGATTGACCGAACCCGGGGGCAGGCATTCCCACGCCGACTCATAGTTGCTCAGCGCCAGGCCGATCTGCATCAAATTGTTCCGGCAACTGTAGTTCCGAGCGGCTTCCCGTGTCTGCTGGATTGCCGGCAACAGCAACGAGACCAATACGACAATCACCCCCAGCACGAGCGCCAATTCAACCAGGGTGAACCCAGACTGACGCAACCGGCGAAACGGCAATTCGGGACGTGGTTTCATAAACCGATATCCGGCAGCCAACCAAAAAGGGGTTCATGCAGACAACAGCAGGCCGTACTCTCGCTGGCCCGCAGACACCGCCGTTCAAAATTCAACCGGCAGACTGCCATCACTCCGATGTCCCAGATTCTGTAAAACTTGTGGACTGATCGTCGTTGAAATAAACCGCACCGAACCATCCCCCAGCAGGACATGCGCCCCGCCCGAATGCTGGCTGCCAAAACCACCGACCTCCAGAACCTTCTCTTCGGTGACGTCGCCCGTCGGTCGGCCTGTGGGTAACGGTGTCAGCGGCACGGCAGTGAACCGACTGTTGCGTAACGTGGCCCGGGTCCCCGACGCCCACCCCAGCGGATCGACATCGGTCACTTCCACGACGAAAATTGTATTCGTTGCCCCGTCCTGCAAATCCCGATACCGCACACTGCTGTTGAGAAACAAGACCCCCGTATTGTCGATATCAATGGGAGCTTCCACATGATGGTGAATCCCGGCGTAGGTCGTCAGACCGACATTGCTGATCGATTTGGGAGTGGGGTTCGTCGGGCAGAACAGGACGTTGATCGCCACCGCACGGGCCGGCGTATTGGCGGCACTGTACGTGCCCCCTTGAAAGTCGAAATTCTTGAAGACGTTCCCCTGATCCAGATACGGCAAACACGCCACGATCCAGCTCACATGATAACCCTGGGGCTGATTGCGAATGGGCCGGGCCGGATCGACTGTCCCGGGTGGCAGACACTCCCGCGCCATTTCGTAATTGTGCAGCGCCAAGCCGATCTGAAGCAGATTATTCTTGCACTGTGTGCGTCGGGCCGCTTCCCGGGTCTGCTGCACCGCCGGCAATAACAAGGCCACCAGGACTGCAATGATGGCAATCACCACCAGCAATTCAATCAGCGTAAACCCACGAACCCGTGCACCGGGCCGCCACTCACCCGCTGCACCAGGTTGGGCTTCGACTTCGAAATGGTCGCTCACGCGGCCTGCGACAATTTCCGGCAGATATGAATGTGACATAAAACTATTCTTCCCCTCGCAAAGTAACCGTCGTCTGACGGGTCACGCGTGCATGATCCGGGCCTTGTTCCGGAAAAGTCGCTTCCACCACGATCAGCCGTTGAAGTAATTGAGTTGT
Organism: Planctomycetota bacterium; assembly: GCA_018242565.1. Classification (GTDB taxonomy): domain Bacteria; phylum Planctomycetota; class Planctomycetia; order Planctomycetales; family Planctomycetaceae; genus JACQFH01. Next base: position 7,245 of record JAFEBR010000284.1, read on the forward strand.
ATCGGGTTCGACGCGTATCACCACGCTGGCTCCCTCGCGCCCCCCCAGGGTCGTATTGGCAATTTTCCAGGTCTCGCCCGCGTAGTTGCGGTCGCGCTGCAACCGGTCCGCGGCACGGTCCAGGCCGGCTTCCGCCAGCCAGACCGCTTGTACCCGCGTTTGCTCGCGCCCCGTCTGCCGACTGTGTAACCACATGATCCGCAACAGCGAGGCCAGCACCATCGTTGAAATCAGCAGGCACACGAGTACGACAATACTGAACCCGCCCCGTCGGCCTGTACCCCGAGCCTGCTTGATCAAGGCATTTCGCGTCGTCATGGAGTCCCCCCTTTCGCCGGATCAGCCATGGCGAATCGGTGATCGCGCCCCACGACGACATCGACCTGCAATTGGCGCAAAGCGGGCTCATCGGCTCGGGCCGAACTGCGAGTGGCAACCTGCAAATCCAGCCGCACCTGTCGTCCGGACTCGAGCCAGCGGCACATCAACTGCGACTGCGGCGCCAAAGGAAACGCATCGCGATGGGTGACTTGCCCCGCTTGAGTTTCCATGCGCGTCGCCAGATGCCTGTCAAATTCATAACGCACAGCATGCTCTGACCCCAGCGTGACCAGCACAGACTGCGGCTGTCCGGGTTCGACGACGGCGATTTCAACCTGGCGGGCGGCATGCAGATCTTCGCGAAAGCTCCGCGACAACCGGGTCACCGAGGTGGCATACCGTGCCATCCGTGTGACTTCCTGTTCTGCAGCCAGCAGGCGGTGAATCGTCATTCCCGCCAAGCCCACAAATACGGAAACGACCGAGATCACGACCAGCATTTCCGTCATCGACGCCCCGGCGCGCCGATGCGCGAAGCACCTCGTGCTGACGCGTCGCAGACGTCGGTTTTCTGGAGAACGGTGTTTCATACCAAATACGATCTACTGCCGGGCGGAATTCTGGCAATGCTTCAAGGGGGTCACGATTTCAGTTTCCTTCAGGGAGCACGCGGGGCTCCCGCCCGACGTGCAGACACCCACGCCGTCAAACGCACCGGAGACACTGGACGTCCCGGATGACTTTCCCATGTCAATTCGACCCGCACAATTTTGGTCGTCGGGTCATCGGGGTCGGGGTCGACGGTGATGCCCCATTGCGACGCCGGCAACTGTTTTGCCAAAGGTTCCGATTCCTCGATCTCCGCCGCACGGTCTGCCGTCAGTTCAGCGGCTCCAACCGCGGTCAGTCGTTCCATGAGGTTATCGACAGCGAGCACCGCCAGTTCTCGCTGGTTGGTCAGCGTGCGTTGTCGCATCACCCACTGCAGCGTGGGCAAAGTCGTCGACATCATCACTCCCAGCAGCGCGCCGCAGACCAGCAGCTCCACCAGCAGCGACCCACGTCGCGACGATGTGTTGCGCATTCGACTTCGGGCAGCCTGGCTAATCATGCGAGTTTTTCCAGTATCGAAATGATGGGCAAGAACATGCTGGCACAGAAAAAACCCACGAAGAGCCCGATCACGACGATGATCAGCGGATCGACCAACTGCACCAGACAGAAAAAGCGATACATGGCCCGGCGTTCGATCGAATCGGCGATACTGCGCAGCACCCAGGGAAGATTCCCCACGCGCTGGGCAGCTTCCAGCATTCCCAGTTCACCCCGCCGCAGCATGCCGCACGACCGCATCACCAGCCAGCATTCCTGCCCACGCGACACCTCATCGAAGATGTAAACCAGCCGGCCACGAAATCCCGAGTCAAGATAAAAATCCGACATCGACTGCAGCGCGTGCGAGAGGGGCCGTCCCGCATCGACGCAGACTGCCAGGCACCGCAACACGGCCGGGGTCCGAAGCCGGGGCGTCCAGCGCGAGGACCAGGGAAACGATCGCCGTTGCCAACCCGGGCCCAAGCCCAGCACATCCAGCAGAAATGCCGCAGTCAGCCAAGTCAGCAGTAAACCGGCCGGCAACGCCAGAATGGACAGATACCAGTAGTTCGCAAAGCCATCGAACCCCGCAATCACCGTTTCGGTGATCTCTGGCAGCTTGATGCCAAAGTCATTGAAGATCATTCGAAACTTGGGGACGATCCAATACATGATGAACCCGGAGATCGACAGCAGCACCAGGCCCACGGCCAGGACGTACGTCAATGTGCCATGCAGGTTGATGGTGGGTGCTTCGCCACGAGTGCGGGCCAGCACGGCCGCTTCACGCAGAGCTTCAACCAGATTTCCTGTCTGAGCCCCCACGCGAATCAACGCCAAAGTATCGGGAGGCAAGATTC
>JAFEBR010000285.1 GCA_018242565.1 Planctomycetota bacterium
AAAATCCCGACCCTCAGCCGCTCTTTTTGGCTCAGCCGTGCCTTCCCCATCGTCCCCTCGAAAACGTCTCCAGTGTGACATTTCTATCGAGGACGCGGTGTGACATTTCTAAAGTGGGCTGACAGCGTCAAAATTGCGAGATTTTACGGAACCGGCAAGTTCTCGCAGGGTGGGTACACACGACGTTCCCGCGCCCGACATTGTGTCTGGCGCGTTGAACCTCGGCCCCTCATTTTCCTGCGGAATTCCCCCTGTTCGCCCTGTCAGACAGATGACGATCGGCGGCCCTCTCACCGCGTACTGACCCCCGCCAGGGCCCCGTCCTTGGCCCCCGATTTCGTGCCGCGACACCCCGCACCAAACACGGGTCCCCAAAAGCCGCCAGGCGTCTCCCGTGAAGGGGACGCCTGGGCCGATCGGTCGGTGTCGTACGTTGCGGTCTTCACCCGGCGAGCGGGTTACGACCCACCACGACGACGACGTTCAAAGTCGGATTTGACATTCTGACGACGTCCGGGTTTGTCATCCCAGATCGACTTCAGCGGGAAGTTGTCGGGGGCCGGTTCGTCCAGGTATTCCAGAGCCTTCTGCCAGCCCATGACGGCCGAGATGGCTTCATCCGCCGTCTCATCTTCGTCTTTCAGGTCAGGGAAGCGGTCGAGAACGCTTTCAAACTTGGCCATCCCTTCCTGGTACAGCTTGAGGGCCGTCGTCGGATCGGCCTTGAACAAGGCCTGCTCGGCGTCGTACAGCAAACGGTGCGATTCCGACATATCCTTTTCCGACTCGCTGCTTGCTCGGGTTCGCCAGTAGTTGTAGTTGGCCTGTTCCCGGTACTTGCGGATCCATTCCGTCATCCGATGCCAGTCGTCTTTCTTCTCTTCGTTTTCCTTCTTCCGCATCGCCGCCATTTCTTCGGGCGTGTGCTCGAGCGTCACCGCTTCGCCCAGTTCCGGGCAATCGAGCGGCAACTTGCCGTATTTCTCGGTCCAGCCCAGGAAGGCATCCTGCCAGACGTTGCGGCAGACTTCGCCGAAATCCCCTTCGCGCTGCATCGCCATCGCCTGGTCGATGATCGCCCGTTGCGGAAACGCCCGGAACAGATACGGAGCCATGATGTGCTGTTCATTGCCCCACTTCACAATCGTGTCGTTGCCGAGTTGGAACCAGTCGGCGGCTTCCTGGTAGTTATCGCGGCTGCCGGGGTTCACGTCTTTATCGGGCCCGCCATTGAACCGTGGCGTGTCCGGGTCACTGCGGTAGAACTTGCGGAAGAACGTGGCTTCGTCACTGCGCCCAATCTTCTTGCCCGTCGTGTCCCCCACGTACCAGGCCAGTTCCGCATACTGTTCGTTACGGTCGCGACCTTTCTTGAAGAACTTGATCCCTTCCTTGACCCAGTAATAGCGGTCGGCGACACCGTCCCACTCGGCCGAGACGTTGTAGGCCAGGTTCCAGCCTTCGAAGTGCCACACCTTCAGGAAGTGCGGTTGCAGCAGAATGATCGACTCGGTCGTGGCTCGCAGCCCGGCCCAGTCTTTGTTGCGCTGTTGAGCAATGGCGGTCGTCCACAGCTTGCTCGTGGCAAAGCCGCGGAAGCCCAGCAACAGCAGGTTCATCGTCGAACTCGCCGGGTCGACGTTCCCCAGGTCGTGTTCGCCGTATTTGTATTTGTCGCGCGACTGGGCCAGCAAACCGCCGGCGCTGCCCTGAAATCCACCTGACCGCGCCGGCTCGGCCGGCATCCCCAACCAGGTAATCGGCACCAGCAGCAACACGATGCCACCGATGTAGACCAGCTTCCGTTGAAACGATGTCAGGTTGCTCATTTGGACTCCAACTCACGCAGACTCAAACTGAAATAACCCACCAGCAGCCAGGGAATACAGTATCCCACCGTGGTCGCCAGACAGGGCAGAATTCCGGCGTCCCAGGGCACGTCGAAGGCATTCGCCGTGTACTCGGTCGTGTCGAAGGCTTCCAGATTCGGAAACACCTTCGACACCGCCCACAGCACATTCAGCGAGGCTTCATCGAGCTTGTTGATGACCTTGAAGAACATGGTGTCTTCAAACGCGATCCCGGGGGTCGTGTGGGTCACGATCCGGTACAGCGCGCCAAACGGGCCCGCTCCCTGAAACTTCACGTTCGGGTTGTGGTAATCGACTTCGCCCGTCACCAGCGAGTGTACGAACGTGTAAGCGAAGAAGCCCACGCCGTTGATCACCAGGCTGAGGATCGTGGCCACGGGGCCTTTCAGGAAGCAGCCTGCAGCCACACCCAGCACGACCACCATCACCATCATCAGGAAGATGTTCAGAATACACTTGAAGTAGCTCGACGCAAAACTGCGGTCGGGCATGCGGATGAACAAGTCGGACTTCGCCATCCCCAGGAACTGCGATGACGACCGACAGGCCGCTTCAACCCGCAACTCGCCATCCGCCAGCAGGTCTTTCAGTTCCACCGCCTTGTGCGTTTCGTTGTCTTCGAGACTGGGGTTCTTCTCGACGACGTCGTACGTATTGCGGCGGTATTCGTTGATTTCAAACGCGTTCAGCGTCACCCGGATGTTCTTCTTGGGGTTCACCAGCGTGTACTGACACAACAACTGCCGGTCGATCTTGCCTTTGTACGTTCGGAACGCATCGAAACTCGATTCGAGCACGAAGGGGTGGGCCGCGCTGAACTTGCCGGGATCGATGTTCGTGAACGTCCAGATGGCCCGCGCTTTCGTATTGCCTTCGATGAAACTGCGGTACATGTTCTCGTCGCCCGTGTTGATCCCCTGGGCTTCTTCTTTCCCTTCGGAACTGATGAACGACAACGAACCGTAATGGGGAACACGGGCGGTCATCTGCTTCTGCATCGTGTCGGGCAACTGCCGCGAAATCCAGAACCAGCCCACGACCGAGACCACCCCCAGCACCAGCGAACTGATGCCGATGTAACCCATGACGCGGCCGATCACGATTTCATGCCGGCGAACCGGTTTCGTCACCACCGTGTGCAGCGAACGCGCCTTGATATCTTCGGGCAACCCCCAGCACGACAACAGCAGCGCCATCATGGGAATCAGCCAGCTCACCGCCCGCAGCACGAAGCTCACGTAGGTTTTCACCTGCAGGTCGGCGTCGGCGGTCACGTCCGACATGAACCAGCCTGCGAACAGAAACAGCAGGGCAAACAACGCAAACACCGCCATGGTCTTCTTGCGCATCGCTTCGCGGAACGTCAACTGGGTCATCGCCCAGCAGCGACGAGGCGACGTGCCGATCAGGTCGATGAACGCCTGAAACAGGTGCATCACCACCTGCGGCGGACCACTGAACCCGCTGGTCGCCAGCGAAATCAACAGCGACGTAATGAAGGCCACGATCGACAACACGACCATGACCCCCAGCCAGGTCGCCAGGCCTTGGACGAGATCAAATGCCACGGGATCAAACGACAGACGCATAACTATTCGTCCGAACAGGAATCAAACACAAAACCGCACTTCAGGTACGACGGCGACTAGGCCTACGATTTGTCAGACGGCACGAACCGCTGACCAGGATGAGCCGCGCTGTCGCGGACCGTCTTGATGAACAACTCTTCCAGGTTGGCCGTCGGATGATCGACTTCCATCACCTGGGCGCCGTGCCGGGCCAGCACGTCCCGGACGTCTTTAACCGCCGCATCAGTCAGTCGTGACGTCTTGATCTGCGTCACGCCCGTATCTTTCAGCAGTTCCTGGACCTTGCCGAAGACCTTCAATTCGCCCCCTTCCAGGATGGCGATGCGGTCGCACACGTCCTGCACGTCAGCCAGCAGGTGACTGCACATCACGACGGTCTTGCCTTCTTTTTTCAATTCGACAATCAGGTCTTTCATGTCGCGCGAGCCGATCGGGTCGAGACCGCTTGTCGGCTCATCCAGCAGAATCAGGTCAGGCTCGTTGATCAGAGCCTGCGCCAGGCCGATACGCCGGGTCATCCCCTTCGAATATTCTTTCAACTGCCGACGGCGGGCTTTCGTCAGCCCCACCCGTTCGATCAGCTTTTTGGCCCGGTCGCGCCGCACGTTCGCGGGAATATCAAACAGTTTGCCGTAGAAATCGAGCGTTTCTTCGGCGTTCAAGAAGCGATACAGGTACGATTCTTCCGGCAGATAGCCGATGTGCTCGTTCTTCGTCACGTCGGTCGCCGGCTTGCCCAGAATGGTCACTTCCCCTTCGGTCGGGAAGAGCAGGCCCAGCAACAGCTTCAGGGTCGTGGTTTTGCCCGAACCGTTCGGCCCCAGCAACCCGAACACCTCACCCTTTTTGACTTCCATGCTCAACGAATTGAGGGCCTTGACCTTCTTTCGACCCCAGAAGTCACGATAAATCTTCGTCAGATTGCGGGTTTGAATGACGATGTCTTGAGCCATGAAAAAATCCCTGATTTATGCCAGCAAAGAACAAGGGAGGCGAATTTGAGCACTTCACCCCCCACACGAATACGCGAGACGGCCTGACTGCGTTGGCCGAAAGCCGCGACTCGTGGCAAATTCCCATATTCTCCAGCCTGTCTACGCCGGAAGTCCAAAACTCCTAACTCTAGACCCCGCTCCCGAGCGATGCAAGCACTTGCCCGACCGGAAGTTCCGCGCCGCCCGTTTTCAGGCCGGTTTTAGCGATTGATTCAAGTCTGCATCGGCCCCCAAACTCCCCTCCACCCCCGCCTGGGCCCCCATTCCCCTGCGATCGGACCAGACCGCCAGCCCCGCCCGAAAAACGCGACGGCCGGCCGGCCACCGGGTGGAAGCCCCGGTCGCCGGCCGGCACGTGGTTCACGTGGCCGCAGACGCATGGAAATGCGCCCTCATCCCCTGGAAATCAGGCGATGTGCGCCCCTTTCGCTTCAAAATAGGCCGCGTACAGCGACTGGCTGCCGGTCATGAACAGCCGATTCCGCTTCGGACCGCCGAAACAGACATTGCTGCAGATTTCGGGCAACAAGACCTGACCGATGCGGGTTCCATCCGGTGCGAAAATATGCACCCCGTCGTACCCTTCGCCCACCCAGCCGGCACTGGCCCAGATGTTGCCATCGACGTCGGCTCGAATCCCGTCAGCCATCCCGGCCTTGCCGTTCAGCTCCATCGACACGAATTCTTTCCCCTTCGCCAGCTTCACCCCATCGACGATGTCCCACACCTTGATGTTCTTGGGGGCTTCTTCGTAGTGCGACGCGCCCGTGTCGGCGACATACAACTTCTTATAGTCAGGCGAGAAGCACAGGCCGTTCGGCTTGAAGATCTCGTCGGTGACTTTTTCGACTTTGCCGGTTTTTGGATCGATCCGATAGATCGCTTCCTTCAATTCGAGCTTACTCTTATGGCCTTCGTAATCCATCAGGCTGCCATAACCCGGGTCGGTGAACCAGATGCCATGGTCAGGGTGCACGATGACGTCGTTGGGCGCATTGAGCGGCTTCCCCTGGAATTCACTGGCCAACACCGTCGTCTGGCCGTTGTATTCGTAACGCACAACCTTGCGGGTGCCATGCTCGCACGAGATCTGCCGGCCTTCGTAGTCGAACGTGTTGCCGTTGCTGTTCCCGGCGGGTTTGCGGATCACGCTGACGTGTCCGTCTTCATCCAGCCAGCGCAACTGCCGATCGTTGGGGATGTCGCTCCAGACGAGATAATTTCCCACGCCGTTCCAGGCCGGACCTTCGGCCCACAGGCATCCGGTGTACAGCCGTTGAATAGGGGTGTTGCCAATCTTGTATTTCGCAAACCGCTTGTCGAGCACGACGATGTCGGGATCGGGGTAGCGGACCGGCGCGGCGTGCGGACCGAAGTCGCGCGCCAGCAGGTTTTGGCCCATCGCAGCGGTCATGGCCGCCGCGGCCGTCGTCAGGAACGACCGACGCCCCAGCCCTCCGGCCGTCGAAGGAGTGGAAGGTGCAGCAGCGTCTGCGTTCGATTCATGCAGCATGGTGTGGTCTCCGCGCTAAGACTGGATGAAGTGATTCGAGAGAACCGATGAAACGGCCACGATAGCCGTAAGCCGCGCCAGCGGCAACCATTCGCGCCCCGCTCCTGACCCCGCGCCACGCCCCCGCCATTTGCCCTTCCGTGAGGCGGAACTTCGCGTGGGCCCGACCCGTCCATCAACCCGTCACCCGGCCATGCTCGCAATCATGACCGCGGTCGCGCAGGCACCCCCGGCCCGGCCCCGAACGGCCGGCATGCCACTGCGAATTCGGGAATTATGTGGGGTCGGGTGGCAGCCCGAGTTCATCCTCGATCGGTCGGTACGGGCCCCAGCCTTTGTGGTCATAGAGACGCTGCATGGCGGCGTCCCAACCCGTGGCCTCAACCGTCCAGGTCCGCACCGCCTGCGGTTCTTCGGCCAGCAATTGCCGCACTCGTTCGTGATACTCCACCTCGGCGACCGGGACACCAAAAAACGTATGCCCGCCGTCGTACTCCCAAAGCTCATACTGCGGCATGCGATTCTCCCCCCGGCCCGTCGCCTGACTTGGCCCGTGTTGCAGATGGTCTTGAAACAGCCCGGATAAAAAGAATACCCCCGAAGAGATTCGAACTCCTGACCGACAGATTAGAAATCTGTTGCTCTATCCAGCTGAGCTACGGGGGCATGCCAGAATACTGCTGAAAAGGCTATGCCATCGCTCCCGCGATGGCAAGAGACATCC
>JAFEBR010000286.1 GCA_018242565.1 Planctomycetota bacterium
GATGCTCGTGGCCAGGCGGACTTCGTCAGCCTGTTTGATCAACCCTGTTCGCAGGAAGCTGAACTCCTCGGCGATGACCGCCGTGTGAGCCGTGGTATAGGGAATTGCCGGTTGATCGACCGCCTCGACGACGACATCGGCCTTGACGGCACTGCCGCGTTCGCGGGTAACCAGGCGTTCTGTGCCTTCACGTTGATGCTGAGCAAATACACCTTCGCGGTTGCCCAGGCCGATTCCGACCTGTGCGTTGACGGCTTGCCGGGGGCGGCCGCCACCCACGTCTTCGAGTGGTTCGCTGATGGTGCTGATCGAGGCAAAGCGGGGCGCATAAATGCAGACCCGGTTGGTTGGGCGGACATGCCGTTTGTCCTCGTCGTCGCGGAACTCCACCGCCGTATCTTCGGTTTCGAGCCCTTTCATGCCGTCATCGATGTAATGAATCGGCAGATCGCGGTCGCCACCGTCGCAGATGTATTCGTCGGGATAGGCTTCGGACGCAGTGCCGGGGCAGGGGCCGCCTTCCGGACACGGACACGGGCATTCCACCGAGTCGGTCATGCGGACTTCCGCCATGGTGCGGACAATCGCCCGGTCACTCGGTTGCGCCTGGCTTCCGGCACCGGAAACCCATGCCGGCCGCACGGCCTCTGTGTGCAAAGCGTTGGTTGAGGCCGGTCCCGCCTGACTGTAGCGCGGAGCAATCTCGGCGAGTTTCGGTGAGTCATTCAGAAACGGATCAGTGCCGGTCGCCGCCGTATGCTGGGGGCCCAGATTGCACCCACAGGCCGACAGCAGCAGCACAGCAGCAAACCAGTTATTCTTCGCAGGCAACATCGAGCGGTACCTCATCCACGAGTGGTCTCTGATCACGGGTTCACCACTTTCGGGCTGCGGGTGGCCGGTTTCAGGAGTTGCACGGGAGCCCCGACCCCATAGAAGCCGGAATTGATCGCACCGGCATCAGGTTCGCGGCCGCCAATCCGGACGATGGCCATCGGGCGTCCCTTTTCGTCGGCCAAGGCCAGCAGATTCTCGCGGGGATGGGCAATTTCCGAGCGGGCTGCATCGGTCCGACGGATCGGATCGGCCCGATCGGGTTGTTCCAGGTACACGACTTTGGTGACGAGCCGGCCGCTGACGGCCAGCGAGATTTCCTCGTCGGTCAAAGCGATCGGCACCGGGAATTCGGTTTCCCGTCCGGCCGGAGGATGCAGGCGATCGATCAGTTCCACGGTGGGGAACAGTTCGACGCCGGGATATTCGGGCATTTCACTGATTTTCAGGCGATACACCGAACCGACCTGCAGGGCGACCACGGCAGACGACTCGGTTTCCACCGATTCGGCTGCCGGGCTGGTGTAATACGAGACTTTGCCACCCTGGGGAGCATCTACCCGCACGGCCTGCAGCACAGGAACAAATCCCCGCTGGGCACCCGCCCATTTTCCAGCCATTCCCGGAGGAACTGTCTGATCGAGAGGTAAATACCTCCCACGGGTTCGCGTTTGTGCGTAAGTAGTCTGAGTCAAAGTGCTGTGGAGAGCCGCCAGTACCCCCACCGCCAGCAGCAGCTTCCGGACGATACCCCGCGACCGGGGACTCACACGGTGTGAGCCGGGCTGGCAGATATCGACGGGAAGGTGTTGAATTTTGCAGTACATCGTTCGGCTCGATCAGAGATCAGAACAGGGGGAACCGACTCGCGATTCCCGGCTCGATTTCGACAGTTGTCTGACTGAGAACCCTGGGCGCCCGGCCCGCAAGGGTTTGCGGACCGGGCGACGGGGCTTCAAGTCGCGTTTATCGCACACGGTTTGCCGCAGGTGCGGCACGAAACTACCACTGACGGAACGACGGCTGCGATTCTTCGTATTCGATGTGCTTCACAGGAGCGGGAACGTTGATTCCGGGCTTCTGCTTGACGTCGATGACCATGTGGTCAACAGGATCGGGAATTCGCGTCTTGGTCTTGTTCCGCACGGTGTGCGACTTCAGACCAGCCGGCGTGCCCAGCGGCAAGTGAGCGGGACCCGCCAGGCCGATCGGCGTGCCGGTGATGGGCATGCCCCAGCCTTGAGCCGTTCCCCCCATGATCGGATTGACCGGGGGCTGACCGAATCCGCCCGGGCCACCCATCATCATCGCCGGAGGAATGTTGTTGCCGTAGCCCCCCATGCCGCCGATCGGCAGCGGAGCGACGATTTCACCCTTCTCACCGTCGACTTGACGGATCGCCGAGGTCTGACGGATCGTTCCGTCAGGGGTCACCATCGAGTTGTGTTCCGGGCTTTCCATGTCCATGTTACCGCAGCGGAAGACCGCGAGGATCGTGCCCCGACGATCGGCTTCGGCGACCGGGTCGAGACCCGGGTCGAGGCGTGTCGAAACGAGGGTTTCCACCCCGGCGATCGCCAGTTCCTGGTGCTGCGGGCTGGGCAGGTAGATCACCTTGGTGACGAAGTTGTTGGCCTGGATCTGATCCAGGTCTTCGTCGGTGATCTGCAGCGGCACGCAGCTGTGAGCCAGGTAGGCTTCCGTCTGCGGATGAGCCGGGTAGACCTGCAGAGTCGGATAGAGCGTCAGCCCTTCCCGACCAGGGATGTTCGACACCTTGAGGCGGTAAGCCGCCGCCTGGTGGAAGCTGAACCGACCCGGCACAGCGACCTGGTTGTCGGCGTACCCGCCGGCAATCTGCCAGCCGATCGACATCCCTTCTGGCTCAACAAACTTGATTTGTGTGGTACGGCCGGCCATCGAGTGGGCCGAGTCCATTCCCAGGCAGTTCATGACGCCCGGACCGGGGCCGTCGACCCCAGGACCCGAAGCGACCATCATGCTCGCCGGGGGCATCACATAATTGCCCCGGTGACCGTGGTCCATGTTGCCGCGGGCCACGACCCCTTCGTTGTCGAATTCCGACAACCGGGCAGAACCTGAACGTGACGACAGGCGGTTGCCCCCGCCCGACGTACACCCGACGCAGACGGTAACCACCGTCGCTAACGCTAGAAAGTAGTACTTCATTACGACCCCCGTGGTATCGAACCGATGGTGGTGACTGGCCGCGACGCGGCGACCGATGTGGTAAACGGCTTGACGCAACTCGAAACTCAACGTGTGTTTTCGTCGCCGCCCTTGCCGATTGCGGGGCGGCATTTCCGTGCGATTTGGCGTCGCCCGGAATCCGTGGGATTGGTACAATCCACAGACCTCCGAACGACTAATTAGAATTTTCGGAATCTGCGCGCTTGAATCTTTGGCAAAACCGTTGCTTTCCTAAAAACATGACAACTCTACCCAAATTGACATTTGCCGTAATTCTATTGGCCGCAGCAACTTACGTTATTGCTGCCCCTCCGAAGGTCACTGGCAACCGGCCCATTGCCCTGCATCCCCCCATCCCCGATGCCGACGCCGAAGAGCGCCGGTTCCGCACGGCGAGCGACGATGCCTACGTCGCCATGTTGTTGCCGGATGATGCGGAGCCCGCGGATGATGAAGAGCGTGCGCGTTCTGGGGCTGCTGAGTTGAAGCGGGCCCGTGAGCTCCTGCTCAAGGTCAATTCCATCTCGGCCAAGGTCGTCGAGAAGGTCGATGTGCTCGAAAAGAGCTTCAAAGCCGAGGGACGCTACCTGCAACTGGGCCTGCGGGAAGGCGACTGGAAGATGCGGCTTGAATTGGCCGTCAAGATTGGGAATTCGTCAGGTTCGCTGCTGGAAGTCTGCGATGGCGAACTGCTCTGGACCCGCTCCGAACTCGAAACTCTGCGCAAGAAGGGTGACGTGACGAAAGCCGAAGCCGCGAAGAAAGACCCGGCCAACACTTTCATCACCCGGCGGAACGTGGTGAAAATTCTGAACGCTGCCAAGAAACTCCCCGACAAGTCGTACGAGACGGGTTTGATCATCACCCTCGGTCTCGGGGGGCTGCCGGCGATGCTCTCAGGAATTGAACAGGGCATGAAATTCAGCGCCGCGAAAGAGACCACGCTGCGCGACATTCCCGTGGTGGTTGTCGAAGGCACCTGGAATGATGCCATTGCCCAGAAGCTGAAAGGGAATGCGCCTCCGGGGCAGGCTGGGGCTGGCTTGATGCCACCCACTGCGCCCGATTCTGTGCGGGTCTACATCGACCGCGCCACCGGTTTTCCCCACCGTGTGATGTACCTGAAGAGAATTCAGGGGCGCGAAGTGCAGAAGCCGATGCTGACCCTCGACTTCCTCGATGTCGAAATCAATCAGGCCATCAGCGGCACCGAATTCGAATACACGCCTCCGAAAGACATCGCCCCGATCGAGCTGACACAAGGCTTCCTGGATCAGCTGGCCCCGGCGACTTCGAAGTCGCCGGCCAGTCCCGGTCAGCCGGCGAAGTAGTGTTCGCCCAGATGGAACACCGCGTTCAGTGAGACCAGTTCGGTTTTGCCCGCCCGCACCCGGATCAGATTCACGCAGCAGTTCGCCTGGTTGATCTGGGGTGCGCGCTGCAGTGCCAGTCCCATCAGGTCCGAGAGCAGTGTGCGGTTCACGACGTTGTGCGCCACGACGGCGATCGACTCGCCCGCGTGCTCGGCCAGCAGTCGCGCGAACACGGGTTTCGCACGGCGGAGCACATCACCGTACGACTCACCCCCCAGGTACGGGGTTTCCGCCGGGTTCGCCATGAACTGTCGATGTTCGTCGGGAAAGCGTGCCTGAATCGTGCCCCAGTCGAGTCCTTCCCAGACGCCGACGCTGCACTCGTGGATCCCCTCGGCGACCGCCGTCTCGACATTGAGTTTCGCCGCGATCGCAGCGGCCGTTTGTCGGGCCCGCAGCATCGGGCTGCTGTAGACCTTGCGGATCGGAAACTGGGGCAGAAACGCAGCCACGGCGTCGGCCTGACGCTGTCCGTTGGGGCTCAACGGCAGATCGATGCCATCCCCCTGCAGGATATATGGCACGCGCTCATTGGCTTCCGTGGCACCATGTCTCACCAGGAATAACCAGGTGGTTTTCGCATCCGTTCCCATGTCATCTCATCCTGCCGAAGAATATCTGGTGATCAAGCGGGCGTATCTTACTGACAGCGGGGGGCGAAACTCCAGTGCCCTGCGCGCGACGGCGGTGGAGTCTGCAAACACCCCACGATGGGGCCGTTTTCGCAGTACTAAGCCCTTGACGATCTGTTGATCAGGCTCCACTCTACTGGAGTTCTGCGCTCTGCTGGCCTGTGAATGTCGATGATGGCACAACCCTTTTCCCGAACGATTGCCCTGATCGGTGGTACCGGTCTGGCTGCGGGTCTGCGCCGGTTGCCCCTCTCAGGCTTGCAGTTGCATCAAAATGTGTCCGTTCGATTCGGGGCCAATCAAGGCCGTGTACTCGAATACCTCGAAGGCTGCTTCGGGAACCTGCGCGTCATCGTGTTGCCCCGGCATGGCCCCACTCTCGAACGGCCCGATCGCAGTCCGGGAACCCTGGTGGCTGAACTGGGCTACGAGGCCCACATCTGGCTGTTGCACGAGTTAGGGGTCTCGGCGGTGTATGCCTTCAGTACCGTAGGGGCCCTGGACCTGGAAGTGCCGCTGGCCAGCCAGTTGGCGTTTGTGGTCCCTCACGACTACGGGCGGGGCATAGGCGCGACGACACACAGTTTTGGCAGTCTGTCGCGAACGATTCACCCCAGCATGCGTGAACCGTTCGACAGACACCTGCGCGACCAGTTCCTGCGAGCGATTCAAGACGCCGGCGCCTCGGCCCTGACTCGCGGTTTGTATATCTACAATGGGCCCGATCAATTCGAAACCGATGCCGAGATCCGCGCGCTGCGCCGCTTTTACGACGGAGAATCGCACCGCATCGTGGGTATGACCGCCGGGCCGGAACTGGTCCTGTGCCGCCAGATGGAAATCCCCTATGCCGTCGTGTGCGCGAATTCGAATTATGCCCAGGGACTCGTGGATGATGTCTCTGTCACCCATGAACTGGTGTTGCATGAAATGCAGCCGGCAACCGCGAAAATGCTGGAAATCGCGACGCACCTGATCCGGATTGTCGCCGAAGAATCCGGTTCCGTTGGAAACGCGACGTAACCAGTAAACGATCGTCGGCCTGGCACTCCGATCAGTCAATGGGCCGACTGATCCCCAGGCAAGTCCCCCGGGGGGACAGACTCGGCCCAGGTGGGGATCTGGCCGAACGAGTCTTCGTAATCGGGGCGGATCGATCCGAACAGGCGATCCCAGATCAAGGTATAAAACCCATAGTTGTGTTGCACATCCTGATGGTGCTGGGCATGAAACGAACCGCCCGCCACCCAGCGAACCAGGGGCCAGCGGAGCCAGGCGTCGGGAAATGGTTCGACTCCCAGGTGCCCCAGGGTGCCGCTGACCACATTCAGGACCAGGTAGACAGACAGGCCGGCCCATGAGCAGGGCCAGAGAGCAATGATGACCAGCCAGAGTCCGCCAAACGCCAGCGTTTCGGCCGGGTGCATGATGAACAACGTCAACGCCCGCGGACGGGTCTGGGTATGGTGCAGGCGGTGCAGCCAGGGATAGAACCAGCGACTGTGTGCCAGGCGATGCAGCCCATACAGCGCCAGGTCCATCACGAAAATGAGAATCACGACGTCGCAGACCGCCAGCAGACCGCAGTCCGTCCGGAATCGGACCACTCCGGCTTTCCATAGAATCCAACCGGCAAATGTGATCAGCGTGTTGCTTACCACATTGATGCACGCCAGGCACACTTCCAATTCGGTCACCGCCAGCGGTGTCAGCGCCACCCGACGTCTGGAGAAACGCCTGCTCAACCGGGTTCCGCCGCACCAGGCCAGGCCGAAAATTGCAAAATTCTGCAGAAACAACAGGGCGAGTGCATCAGGCCAGGGGGCCCCTTCCAGCCAGGCGATCAGGTCGGACATGGATCGTGCTCTGTGGTACACCCACGAAACCAGGACAGAGGTCAGTTGGGATAACCGCGATCCTGATCCCGGCTTAACCTGAGCCCGCCCGAGAGCCCAGATTCGCGCCGGTCTGCACCGGCGCGCCGTCCAACCCGGCTTTGCGCAGCGTGTTCGTCTGAGAAAATCCGCCGTTAAGACAGGATCTCATTCACGACCTGGCCGGCGACATCGGTCAGGCGGAAATCGCGACCGGCGTACCGGAAGGTCAATTGCTCGTGATTCAGTCCGAGCAGATGCAGCAGGGTGGCGTGGACGTCGTGCATGTGGACTCGTCCAGCCACTGCCTGATGTCCGAATTCGTCGGTTTGGCCATGGGTCAATCCTGCCTGCACCCCGGCTCCCGCCAGCCACATCGTAAAGCCACCCGGATTATGGTCGCGACCGGTACCATTCTTCTCGGCGTAGGGTGTTCTACCGAATTCGGCCCCCCACCAGATCAGGGTCTCGTCGAGCAGGCCCCGCTGTTTCAGATCGGTGAGCAGGCCGGCGATCGGTTGATCGACCGCAGCGGCATGCTCGGCGTGTTTGGGCAGATTCGAGTGCTGGTCCCAGGCCGGGTTGGCTGTATTATCGCCATAGGTCACCTGGATGTACCGCACTCCCGCCTCGCACAGTCGGCGGGCCATCAGACACTGCCTGCCGAAATTGTCGGTCGGTTTGGAGCCGATGCCATACAGCGCCTGGGTGGCTGCCGTTTCTGCCGCAAGGTCCAGTATTCCCGGGACGTTGGTCTGCATGCGCCAGGCGAGTTCATACGATTCCACGACAGCGTCGAGTTCCGAACTGCCGGGAGCCGCGGCGAGTTGGGCCGCATTCAATTCCCGAATCAGGTCCAACTGGCGGCGTTGGCCGGCTGCCGATTGTCCCGCGGGGGCGAGGTTCCCAATCGTGGCTTCTGTCGCCGGACTGCCGGCTTTTCCCAGGGCCGTCCCCTGATGGACCGCCGGTAGAAACGCCGGTCCGTAATTTCGCGGACCGCCGTTACCAGCCGAAGGGGCGATCGTCACAAACGCAGGCAGATTGTCATTCTCGGTTCCCAACCCGTAGCTCACCCAGGAACCGATCGACGGACGAGCCTGGTTGGTCGAACCGCAGTGCAAAAACAGGGTGGCCGGTCCATGCGCCACCCCCTCAGTGTGGACCCCGTGCAACAGGCACAGGTCGTCGATGTGTCGGGCCTGCTGGGGAAACAACTCCGACACCCAGCGGCCCGTTTGACCAAATTGGGCGAACTTCCACGGAGATTTCATCACTCGTTGCTGTGACCCGCGCTGCCCCGTGTTGGCAATCACCCGCGCGTCATCAAACGGCATCTGTTGACCATCGAGCTTTTCGAGATTCGGTTTGTAATCGAACGTATCGACCTGGCTGGGTCCCCCCTGCATGAAGAGAAATATCACCCGCTTGGCTCGCGGCACGAGATGGGGCAGCGGGGGTGTGATTGGTGCCCCCAGCGACTGGCGGGAAGCCAGCGCCGCAAGGGCCAGCCAGCCGAATCCACAGCCTGCCCCCTGCAGAAACTCACGGCGGTTCGGAATGTGTTGCTGCAGCATGGAACGGTGCTTGGGATCAGTAGGGGTCAGACTTACGTGGTGCTGTACCGGGGTGGTTTCAGTGGACGTAACGAAAGTCAATCGTCGCAAACAAAGCCTGCACGACCTGCGCCCAGGCGGTTTCGCTCTGGGCGGGATCGGCCTGAGAGATTTCCGCGAGATATCGCGCCGTGGCCATTCGCTCGGCTGCCGTGGGAGATCGACCCAGCACCAGCCTCCAGGCAGTTTCCAGACGCGCCTCGATGGTGGTATTCATTCCCGTCAGAATTCGCCGGGCGGTCAGCAGTGCCTGCTGTTTAACAAAGGGATGATTCAACAGGTACAGCGCCTGGGTGGACACGGTGCTGGTGTTGCGCTGGCCCGTCACCAGGCTCGGGTCGGCGAAGTCGAAGGCTTCGTAGATTGGCGGCAGGGCGTTACGGAAGACCGGGATGTAGACGCTGCGCCGGTTCGAGTCATCGACATACCCGAAATCGGCGGCCAGTTCGGTCGGAAAAGCCGGCCCGCCCCGTGAGGGCCGCAAGTTGCCACCCACGACGAGCAGGGCATCCCGCAGGCACTCGGCATCCAATCGTCGGGCATGGGCACGCCACAGCCAGCGGTTCTCCGGATCGGCAGCAACCCCCTCGGGGCGCAGAGTGGATGACATCTGATAAGTTCGTGAGAGCACCAGTCGTCGGATCAGCCGTTTGATCGACCACCCGTCCTCCATGAAGGTCACGGTCAGATGGTCAAGCAATTCCGGATGCGAGGGACTCTCGCCCGTGGTTCCGAAGTTGTCCGTCGTGCGGACCAGTCCCGCCCCGAACACCCAGTGCCAGACACGGTTGACGATGACCCGCGCGGTCAGCGGATTGTCACGTCGCGTCAGCCACTCGGCGAGTTGCCGACGCCCCCCTTCCGTCGCCGGAATCTCGGAGTTCTCTCCTGAAGTTGCGACCTGCAGGAATCCGCGGGGTACTTCAGTGCCCCGCTGGTGAACGTTGCCGCGGAGCAGCACCGGCAAATTGGTCGGTTCCGGACGCTCGCGAATCGTCATCACTGTGGGCCGTTTCGGGCCGGCCGCCTGGGCTGCCCTCACGCGTTGTTCCAGCGATTTGACTTGTTCGCGGAGTTGTTGCAGTTCTGCCGAGTCGGCGCTGTTTGCCGTTGCCGTCGTTTCGCCGCCCGCTGGTGGGGGGGCCTTGGTCTGTCCAGTTCCGACCGGCAAAAATTGCACGGCATCGGCGATGACATGGCCGGTGGTCCCTTCGTTCGAGACGATGACAAAGCTCTGGCCACCGCGTTCAAATCGAAATTCCCCTAGAGAAATGAACCGGCCTTCGAGTGGTGGTGCCAGGCGTTCGTTTACGACGATGGTTTTTTCACCGGCCGCGCTGAACACCGTCACCGGGACTGCCGCCGAACGGTTATCCCCCGGAGTGTACGCAAAACGCACTTCGTAGGTCCCGGTCTCGGGGAGATCGGGGTCGAAGGTCAGGGTTTTCATCCCCTTGCCCCCGTCCCCATCGTGCACATATCCGTCGCCGATGTAGCGCTTGGTGTATTGTGATTTCTGCCAGTCCCCCACCTGACGGGCGGCAGCGTCATCGATGACGACTCCCGACAGCGCACCGACAGCGACAATCTCCGGACCTGCCCCGCGACGTTTGAGTTCCTGCTGCGATTCCTGCAATTGCTGCTGCAACATGGCGAGCGTCTCTTCGTGCCGACGGTAGATCTCGTCCTCTGCGGGGGCGAGTGGCAGCGGAATTTCCAGCCACTTCGAGACGTTCTCGTGTTCCAGCGACTGCGCGTTTTTCAGAATTCCGGCGAGCGCATAGTAGTCACGCGTGGGAATCGGGTCGAACTGGTGGTCGTGGCAGCGGGCACAGGTGATCGTCTGGGCCAGGAAACCCCGGCCGATCAAATCCAACTGTTCGTCAACGACGTCCAGTTCAAGCTGTTGTTTGTCCTGCTCTTCGAGGTTTGTGTTTCCCAGCATCAGCACGGTGGTGGCCACGAGCTTGCGGGCTCGCTCTTCCAATGACTCCGCCGGCAGCAGGTCGCCCGCCACCTGCTCGCGCAAAAACTGGTCGAATGGCAGGTCACGATTGAAGGCGTCAATGACGTAGTCGCGATAACGCCAGGCCTGTTTGAAAACAAAGCCCCGCAAAGTCAGCGAGTCGGCGTAACGTACGACGTCCAGCCAGTGCCTCCCCCAACGTTCGCCGAATTCAGGCCGTTCCAACCAGCGGTCCACGAGTTGTTCCCACGCATCGGGTGACGTGTCACCCAGAAAATCCGCCAGCTCGTCGGGTGTTGGCGGTAATCCCAGCAGGTCGAACGCCAGTCGTCGGGCCAGCACCTCCCGTGTCGCAGCCGCATTTGGCGACAGCGACCGCGCTTCCAGCCGTGACAGGATGAAGCGGTCGATGTCAGACCGCGGCCAGTCAGACTGCGAGACCGTTGGCACGGGACCTGCCGTCACGGGTCGGTACGCCCAGTGTCGGGATTCGCTCGCCAGATCAATCGTGCGCTTCTTTGTACGCGCGCGATGGTCATCCGTGCGGGGGTCGGGCGCTCCCGAGTTCACCCATTGCGTGAAATCGTCGATGACCGATTGGGGCAGTTTGCCGGCGGGAGGCATCTTCAAGTCGCCCTCGGCACGCAGCGCCGCAATCAACAGGCTTTCTTCCACTTTGCCCGGCTGAATCGCCGGCCCGGTGTCTCCCCCCGTCACCCAGCCAGATTTCACATCGAGCCGCAAGCCACCCTTAATCTTGGCAGTGGCGCTGTGACAAGGATAACAGTGTTGCACCAGCACGGGGCGGATGCGCTTTTCGAAGAAATCGATCCCGGCCGAATCATCGGCGCGAACCGGCGCGGGCATGCAGCTTATGACCACGGCGAAAAATGCCAGCAGGTCAATTCCGCGTGCCGTTGTGCGTTCGGTCTGTCGCAACATGCGCACCTGCTTTCTTGGTCAGCGTCTCAGGAGCAAGGATACGACGTTTTCCCATCCCAGCGAGCGTGCCAATTCCAAGGCTGTGCGTCCGTCCCTGGTCAGCGCCTTGGGGTCAGCTCCGGCATCCAGCAGAACTTTTACCGTGGGGGCGCTTCCTGCCAATGCCTCGTGATGCAATACCGTCCAGCCCTGGTCGTCTTGGCTAGTGAGGATCGATTTGTCTTTTTCGATTTCTGCAACCAGCGAAACGGCCATGTTTTCGCTCATGGGATGTTCGTCTGTTTCGGCGGACCGTTTCCCAAACCAGCTTTTCAGCAGCCCTTTGCCTTGTTTGGGTTCGGGTACCAGGCGGATCTTGGTCGGATCGCCGAAATCGAGACCCCAGGCACTGTCGTGCGACATCCGTTCACGGGGTGACATGCGCGAACGCATCAGGTTGACCGTATACGCACCGTAGACTTCGCCGGCAATGGCGTACATCCAGTCGCTGATCTGCTCGAGTGGCAAGGTCACCGCATCGCCTTGTGCAATTGATTTCAAGTTGTTTGGAACATTGAGCAGCGTCCCGCTCACGTTCCGCCCGTCGAAATCGACTTCGGAAATCCACATGTGTTCCACTTCAAAGTCATCCGGATGCCCCTCGGCCTGATCGCCATCCGAGAATGGCGCTTTGACGCACGCCAGGTTCAGCGCGGGGATAATCCGGCGACGCTCCCAGGCCATTTCCCGCCAGAAATAGCGAAATGTACTCTGTGCCCGTTCATAGGCCTGGTGCATTTCGGGATCGGCACCGTCGAACGAATAGATATTTTCGGAAGAGGAGTCGCTCATGCTGGATGATCTCGGCAGTCAGTGGGAAGTGAAGTTCCGCGAGCGCAGCATGCACGACGGGTCGATCACCCTGAACAGGCTGTCCATTTACGATACGACGGCCCGGCACGTGTTTCAATTCAGATCCCGCGGGCGTTGTGGTTTGGCGAGGGAAAGGGAATGTCCATCACCATGGACTGTTGGAACCATCCAGTGGTGCCGCCCCACCGGACGGGGTAAGCTAAATCTCCAACACATTCTTGCATAAGGACCTGCCATGGTGCGCCTGTTTCACGGTATCTGTTTGACGTTTCTGGTCAGCGGAGTCTTCCAGCAGGTATTGGCCGGCGAACCGGTCCCTTCGCAGAGCGACCTTCGACGGGCCGTCACCCTGGCTGTACCTCTTCTGGAAAAAGGGGCGGCGGGTTCCATGGCGGAACGATCGCAGTGTTTCACCTGTCATAATCAGGGGGTCCCGATTCTGGCGCTCACGACGGCCCGCCAGCATGGGTTCACGATTGATGAACCGCAGTTGCACGACCAGCGGCAGTTCATCGCCGATTTTCTGTCCCGCAACCGCGAAAACTTCATGGCTGGAAAAGGGACGGGGGGCGAAGTCGCGACCGCAGGCTACGCGCTGTGGACTTTGGAAGCGGCCGGATGGCAACCTGACGAGACGACCGCGGCGGTCGCCGAGTACTTGCTGCAGTTCGACAACGACAAAGACCATTGGCGGATGACCAGTGACCGACCCCCGTCAGAAACCAGTCACTTCACGGCCAGCTACCTGGCAATTCGTGGCTTACAAAAGTTCGCGACACCCGAGCAATCCGAGCGCGTCGCCGGGCGGATCGAACAAGCCCGCCGCTGGTTGCGCGAGACCGTCCCCGCTGATACCGAAGATCGTGCCTTCCGGTTGTGGGCTCTGAAGTTGGTCGGCGAGACCGACGCGTCGTTGCGTAACGCAGCGCAAGAATTGCTGGCCACCCAACGGGACGATGGTGGCTGGTCACAGACGGCCGATCTGTTGAGCGATGCCTACGCGACCGGTTCGGCACTCGTGGCGCTCCACCGGGCCGGTCAACTGCAGGTAACCGATCCGGCGTACAGCCGTGGGCTCAAATTCCTGTTGCAGACGCAGTTGGCCGATGGATCCTGGTTTGTGCATTCCCGCAGCAAACCCTTTCAGAAGTACTTCGAGAGCGGGTTTCCGCACGGGGCCGACCAATTCATCTCGATCACCGCCAGCGCCTGGGCAACCGCGGCGCTCGCCTTGGCGTATGCTCCCGAAAAAGAACAGAGCGAACTGGCAGCGTCGCGGGGACAGAACTGGCCCCAGTGGCGCGGACCTCAGGCCGATGGCGTTGCGCCCCAAGGCGATCCTCCCGTCCGCTGGGATGAAAAGACCAACGTCAAATGGAAAGTCGAGATTCTCGGGCACGGTGTCTCGACGCCGATTATCTGGGGGAACCAGGTCTTCGTCATCACCGCCATCGATACGGGCAAGGTTGTCGAGGGCGCGCCCCGGCCCGAAGAACAGCCCGATCGGCCCTTCGGAATTAAATTCCCGAATACTTTGCACCAGTTCGTCGTTCTCTGCCTGGATCGGAACACGGGTAAAGTCATCTGGCAGCGCACGGCGACCGAAGGTTTGCCGAACGAAGGCCATCACGGTGACAGCAGTTTCGCCTCGGCGTCTCCCGTGACCGATGGCCGCCGGTTGTGTGTCTCATTCGGGTCGAGAGGCCTGTTCTGTTACGACCTCGCGGGAGAGTTGTTATGGCAGCAGACACTGGATCCGGTGCAGACCCGGTTGAGTTTCGGCGAAGGATGTTCGCCGGTCCTGCATGGCGATTACGTGGTGTTGAATCGCGATAACGAAGGTCATTCACAAATTCTGGTGTTCAATGCCCGCACCGGAGAATTGAAATGGAAGGCCGATCGCGATGAAGTGAGCGCCTGGGCCACGCCCCTTGTAGTGGAACATAAGGGGCACACGCAGCTGATCACCAACGCCAGCAAGCGAGTTCGCAGTTACGACCTGGCTACCGGAAACATTATCTGGGAATGCGGCGGGCAGGTCAGCAATGTAATTCCATCTCCCGTGTTGTTTGGTGACCTGGTCTGCTGCATGAGTGGCTACAAGGGGAGTATCGCGTTGGGGATTCCACTCGACGCACAGGGAGATATCACCGACGCGAACCGGTTGGCCTGGCGACATGACCGCGACACGCCGTATGTCCCCTCGCCCCTGTTGTACGATGGCATCTTGTATTTCACCAAGTCGAACGCCGCCGTGTTGACGGGGCTCAACGCCAAAACGGGCCAACCCGTGCTGGAAGCCACCCGCCTGCCCGATTTGACCAATATCTACGCCTCCCCCGTGGCGGCCGCCGGCCGGGTGTACATCGTTGGTCGCGAGGGCACGACCCTGGTGTTCAAGGCTGGCCCCAAGTTCGAACCTTTGGCCACGAACCGACTCGAAGACCCGGTCGACGCCTCTCCCGCGATCGCCGGCAAACAACTGTTTTTACGCGGTCGAAAATTTCTGTACTGCCTGGAATCACACGCTGACGACCCGGCAGGCGGGTCGCAGAAATAACCTGAGCGGGTGCAAGTCCGCCACCGCAAAAAGGCGGCGACTGCGTTAAACTTCCCGGCTGTGATTGAACCACGTTGGGGAAAGTTGCCACTGTGTGACCGTGCGCTGCGCGGACTATCCGCATCGGGAACCACCGTCTATGATTCGACGGCTGCTCCGAGACTCACACGCCGAGTGCCTGCCCTGACCCATGTCTGCTGCTGATTCCAATTCGTCCACTGGCGATCGACAACCAGAACGGGCCCATGATCCCTACGCGGCGTTGCGGATCCCGGGATTTCGCTGGTACCTGATGGGCAATCTGCTGTTCCTGATTGGGATCAACATGCAGACCGCGGCGATCAGTTGGGAGATCTTCGCACGCACCCAGGATTACAAATTCCTGGCCTACGTCGGGCTTGTGCAGATTCTGCCAGTGATCGGCTTGTTCATGCCGGCCGGGCACATCATCGATCGCGTCAACCGCAAGAAACTCCTGATCATCGCGATCGGGTCCGCAGTGCTGTGGTCATCCGGGCTGGCGGTGTGCTCGGCGGTCGAAGCCCGGCTGCGCTGGATGTATCTGCTGCTATTCTTGATTGGCGCGGCTCGTTCATTTCTTCAGCCGGCCCGGTCTGCCTTTCTGCCACAGATTGTGCCGATGGAGGTGTTCCCCAATGCCGTCACCTGGCATTCGACAGCGTTCCAGCTATCAACGGCGATCGGTCCGGCACTGGGAGGACTGCTGATTGCCGGCTTTAACAATGCCACGGCGGTCTACGTCATCACGGCGGCTTTTGCCCTGTTCAATTGTCTGTGCATCGCCCGCATTGAAGCCCGACCCTATGTGCGCGCCAGCGAGCCGCCGTCACTGGCGTCGCTGATGGGGGGCTTGTCGTTCGTGTGGAAATCCAAAGTGATGCTGGCCGCGATCACGCTGGATATGTTTGCCGTTCTGCTGGGAGGGGCGACCGCCCTCTTGCCCGGCTTCGCCACCGATGTACTGCATGCCGGCCCCAAGGGCTTCGGCTGGATGCGCGCGGCACCGGGCATTGGTGCCGTGGTGATGTCCCTGGCATTGGCCCATCGGCCCCCGTTCGAGCGGGCTGGCCGCGTGCTGTTGCTGGCAGTCGCCGGATTTGGTGCGGCGACGATTGTGTTCGGCTTGTCCCGCAACTTCGCGCTGTCGCTGACGATGCTTTTGGCGCTGGGGGCCCTCGACATGATCAGCGTGGTCATTCGACATACTGTCGTGCAACTGTTGACGCCGGACGCCATGCGCGGCCGGGTGTCGGCGGTGAATGGCATGTTCATCGGGATCTCGAACGAGTTGGGTGAGTTCGAGTCGGGCATGGTCGCCGAGTTGTTTCATCGGCCCGATGACAAGACCTTCGGGCCCACCGTGTCGGCGGTCAGCGGAGGCATTGGAACGATGCTGGTCGTGGGCCTGGTGGCGATTTTTTCGCCGGCGCTGCGAAAATATGGCCGACTCGATGGTCAGCGTCCCGGGACGGGTTCCACCCCCTCCGCGGGATCAAAATGACATGCTGTCTGGGTCAGGACGCGACCAAGGTGGCAGATTGCCCAAATTTGTCCAATTTGTGGCGGTTGTCATAATTCTTTATTAGGCAACCCGTTGTGATGGATTTGTAGATTTTGCATACTTTGGCGCAAGATTCGCTCCCTAGTGGATCTCATTGAAATTGACGCGGAATGAGAATTCCAATCAGGCCCTTCAAGGAAGAGAAGCATGCTGGTCTTAAGTCGCAAACTCGGCGAGAAAATCTGTATCGACGGCGGTATTGAACTGGAAGTTCTAGAGATCCGTGGGAACCGGATTCGACTGGGAATCTCCGCCCCCCAGGACTGCCGTGTGCTCCGTTCTGAATGTTGTCTTGGCGGGCCGGCAACGACGTCTGATGGTGCCGATGTCGATTGCCAGTTGGTTGGCCAAGGTTAGTCGCGTCGGGAAACAGGGGCCCATCCACGTCTCGGCTGATCGCCACTCTGAGGTCTGATTCGCGTCATGGATCGGAGCCAGTCCCCGCATCAGTAAGGGCTGTTCGCATCTGCCTCCCTTCGGCGATCCCGATACCCCCTGTCATTTTCCCGCGCCTGAACGATGGTCGGGTCCCGAACTGTCCGGGACCCGTGTGTTTCTTGGCGTGCTAGCGTGCCAGCCACCCACCGTCGATGGGAACGATGCTCCCGTGCATGTAGTTCGAAGCATCGGACGCCAGGTACACGACGAGTCCTTGGAGTTCTTCGGGCATGCCCCAGCGTCCGGCGGGAATCCGGTCGAGAATCTGCTGACCGCGCACCGGGTGGTACTTCAACGAACTGGCCATATTCGTCTCGAAATAACCCGGGGCAATACAGTTCACGTTGATTCCGCGACTGCTCCAGGCGACCGCCAGTGATTTGGTCAGGCCGGCGAGCGCATGCTTGGCGGCGGCATACGCCGGGATGTTGAGTCCCCCTTCGAAGCTCATCACCGAACCAATGTTGATGATTTTCCCACGACCGCGCTCGAGCATCGGACCCGCGGCCTGTTGAGACAGATCAAAAGCGGTGTTCAAGTGCACTTCCAGCAGGTCGCGCCATTCGTGATCGGGATACTCTTCCGGCGGAAAACGGGTACCGCTCCCGGCGTTATTCACCAGAATGTCCACGCGTCCCAGCACCGCACTGACCTTCTGCACGAGTCCCACCCGTTGTTGCGGATCACCCAGTTCGACTTTAAAGCCGGCAAAGCGTCGCCCCAGGGCTTCGACTTCCGCTTTCAGACTGGCGTCGTCCCCGGATCGCGAAACGCAGGCAATATCCGCCCCGGCCTGGGCCAGTCCGAGCGCCATGGCGCGCCCTAAACCCCGGCTGGCTCCGGTGACCAGTGCCACCCGCTGATCGAGTTTGAAAAGATCGAGAATCATTTTGATCTGTCTGTTTAGAGGTATCAGAGTGCGAATCGCTCGCGGGGCGTGCCAGACGTTGATCGATCATCTGGTACATCGCCTGATGTCCGGCGGGTGATAAATGCAGACCGTCGATTGTGGCCGACGTTCCCCCCAACACGGCCGCGAAATACCGTTTGGGAATCAACGTCACCCGGTATTGCGCCGCCAGTCGCCGTTGCACATCACCGTAGCCGTTATAAAAGGGAGGCAGCGGAAGTTCCAGCATCAACACGGTGTTGTTCGCCCGGCAGACGATCGTCAGCAATCGTTGCAGGTCGCGTTCGAAATCGCGTGCACTCACGCCTCCCAGCAGATCATTACCACCAATTTCCAGGACTACGACGGCTTGTGAAAAATCGTGTCGCGCCAACAGTTTCGCGGCCGATCCGGCCTGGGCGCCACTGAAGGCCAGATTGTCCACCCGGCAACCACGGTGCCGGGCCAACAGGCCGGGCCAGGGTTCGCCACCCTCTGTGAAATCCGCCGCACTGAGTGAATCGCCCACGACGATGAGGTGTTTCCGGTCGAACTCGCACGGCGGTGGTGTACGCTGGTACGAGAATTCCCACCCCACGCCGATCACTGCACATACCAGCCACGTCACCAGCGCCACGTGTTGTCGGCTGCGCTGCACCTGTGCTGTCAGCCGTTGTGTCAGATCCCACACCGCCAGCGTTGTCGCCCCAACGGCATAGAACCAAAACGGCAATGGCGTGGCGGACAAGACAATGCTGCAGACCGATAAAAGTAAGCCGAATCGAGCCAGCCGGCGAATTCGCGGGTGCCTGCCACAGTGAATCGCCAGGCAGCTAATGATCAGGCCGAGCGTCCCTGTGAAAAACGCCTGGCCACTGGCGAAGTGAAGGGCAATTGCGGACATCCTGTAATCATACTGCGAACACGTTCGAGCCGGCGTAGTTTTTTACGCGTGGCTCGGCCAGATTGTCAGAACTCACAAGATGAGTCTGGTGTTCCAGATTCTCTCAGAGCCTCTTGAAGCCCCGGTTCGACAAAAGCCGACCTGTGCGTGTGGGTTCAGTACGCACGATCGCAAGTCACTGGCAACCTGTCGCGCCGGCAAAGTTCCTGTTAGCATGCGTCGGCTGGGGCCGGCCGTGACCACCCAGGCCGTTCCGATTCTCGTGCCGAGCCTTTGAATTGCACACGTTTCATCCCGACCACGATACGATCTCCCTCGGGGTGCGTCAGCCCTGGATCGAGCTGATTCTGCGTGGCCACAAAACCATCGAAGTGCGGTCGCAAAACACCCAGGTGCGGGGCACGATTTATCTGTATTCGTCGCGAAAGTTTTCGGACATGCCTGTGGCACGCGTCGCGACCCGTGAATATCGTCTAGATCCCGAGACGCTGCCGCTGGGCCTGCTGGTGGGCAGCGTTGATCTCTGGAATTCACGACCCGCCGTGCCGGGCGACGCCTCGGCGGCCTGCGTTCCCGCCGAGTTGCTCGAGCAGCAATACGCCTGGGAACTGCGCAACCCCCGGCGGTTCCCGCAACCGGTCCCCGTCCGGTTTCTGCCCTATGGCGTGTGGTTCTATCCATTCCGCCGGCGCACCAGGTGAAAACGATCGCGGGCTGGCGCAGGTCACGAAAACAGCGATCGTTTCGACCGCAGCCACCCAACTCCCTGAGCCAGCGACCAGAGACAGACCCCGACCAGGTTGCTCGTCGATTCGTCTTCGATCAGGGCCGGAGCGATGAAACGGATCGCCAGTCCCAGGACTGACACCATGACCACCCCGATCACGGCCATGCGTCCGCAGCGGATCAGCCAGGATGGTTTTGGGTCGTCATGCATGCGGCGATTTGACCTGCCATCGTTTTTTGGCCGGCATGTTGATCGGGTTTCATTCACGCGCTTCCATTGTGTCGCGGGCCATCAATTCGTGGAAGTCGGTTTAATCAGTGACGAGAGATGTGCCTGTCAGGGTACAGAAATCACGGGCCAGCAGTGGCTCGATTTGACCAGATGTCCGCACTGGCCTGACCACCAAAAACAGAACACCCGGCTTCGCTCACGAAGCCGGGTGCGGGTTTAACGTTCAGATGTGATCTTCAGACCGCGTCGTTCTCCTCAAGACTCTTGCCTTAGAAACTTCGTGCCTTACTTCGTGGTCCCCGCGGTTTCGGTGGGGGCCACGACTTTGCCACGAGCCTGGAAGTTGACCGTTTCCGTCCGGCCGGCGATCGTCACGGTGAACTGGTCGTCCAGAGCGACCGGGTCAGCCGGAGCGACAACCGTCAGCGGAATGACGTGGGTCTGGCGAGCTTCGGTCGGCAGGCGGACTTCGAAGACCCCCTGCAGTTTCGCACTTTCGATCTTTTCGATCAGGAAGGGCTTCTTGCCGCGGACCACGATGTTGACCACCTTGCGTTCACCCGGCTTGAGGGTGCTGAACGACACCACGTCGGGATTGACCATGTACTCGGCATCGACATGAGCCGAAACCAGCACCGGCACGTTCGGGTTGCCCGAGTCATCGGTGACGAGGGTGATCTGCTCGCGGAGATCTCCCACCGGCGCCGAACCCTTGACCTTAACGGTCAGGGTGTAGTTCACGGTGCCGCCACCACGCCGGGTTTCGACAGCTTTCGCCTCGAGGTTCGGGTTCTTGCTGACGACGTTCTTGATTTTCCAGTCGCTGCGGCCGGCATAGGCCACGTCGATCTTGTATTCCTTTTCTTCGCCCTGGGTGATCGGAGCGAAATCCGCGGCACCCGGCGTCAGCACCACGTCGGTGCGGATGTAGGCATGAATGGGAATTCGCACTTCGGCAGGCTGCGGCTGATCGATGACGATCGTCACGGCCGAGTCTTTCTGGTGCGAGAACTTACGGGTATCCATCGCGATTTCGATGTAGGCCGTTTCCCGGCTGGCCAGCGTGTCTTTCGACAGTTTGGCTTCGGTGCAGCCGCAGCTCTTGGCGATGCTGGCGATGTGCACCGGGTCTCTGTACAGATTCGTGATCTTGATGCGCGTCCGGGTGTCGGCGCCCTTGGCGACCACTCCGAAATCGTGTTCGCGCTTTTCGAACATCTTTTCAGCCCATTCCTGAGCAAACGCGCGGCCGCCGCCCACCGCGACGATCACCCCCACTAACAGCATTTGTACCGTCTTGATTTTCATGAATTTCTCCCCTTGAAGTCAAACTTGGCGATTCTCGCAATGCGACCGGCCCGCACGCCATGTTGCAAACATTCGTCTCCCGTCCGGGGAAACAACTGCGGACACTTCCGAGCGTGTGAGAGCGTGTGAACAATTCGCCGCCGCACACCAGAATGTAACTGATGAAATCGCGACGCATGGCGCGAGTTCAATTTTTTTCTTGAAATCAGCCGCGTGACCCGACAGCCTCTGCCGAACTCACGGACCGCGAAGACGCGCCCGATCTGGCAAGGTGTGTCGGCCAAGATCTTCTGGCCGCTTACAACGATCGCATCTGGCCACCTGACGCCAGGCTGGACCTCGGGAAAACGGCACGCAGTGTTCCCGCTGCCTTCCCGAAGGAATGCCCAATCCTGTCCGCTCGTGTCCGTAGGACCCACGGTAGCACCCACAACCGCCACAGTCGGCAACCTCCTGTTGCCTGAAATTCGGAATTGCGCCGAATTCGCCGCGAATACCGCAACAAACCCGACTTCGCAATTCCCCCCCCCAGCCTGCCTCTGCCCGTTACGGTATTCCGGAGAATTGGGAAAGTCAATCCGGACAGACTGTTCCGACTGCACCCCCGCTGCGAATTTTCGGGGAAAACCACTCCGCGACCCTGCCTTGCCGACTGGTGTTCCACACGCGGCTCAACCGCCAGGATGGCGCTGCCGGGTCGCTTCGTAGCAGAAAATCGCGGCGGCGGCCGCCGCGTTCAGTGACCCTGCCTCGGGGGCGATCGGAATTCGCGCCAGCCGATCGCAACACGCCAGTAACTCGGGACGCAGGCCCGTACCTTCGTTACCGATGACGATCGCCACGGACTACAAAAAATCGCAGTCGGTCAACGTTTCAGTGGCCTTCTCGCTGGCGCCAATCAGCGGGATGCCCCGTTCATTCAAGGTTTTGGTGAGCGACACCAGGTCGGCCACCTGGGCAATTGGCACGCGGTTGATCACCCCGGCTGAACTGCGGGCCACCATACTGGTGACAGCGACCTGCCGTTCGGTGCCAATGAAAACGCCCGTAACCGAAAAGGCAGCCGCCGATCGCAGCATAGCCCCGAAGTTATACGGATCCTGAATCGCATCCAGAATCAGAAACAGCGGGTGGGCGGGTGGGCAGTCGAGCAGGTCCGCGGCGGTCGCGTACGGGAAGGCGCCCACTTTGGCGAGGTACCCCTGATGCTCGGACGTCTGCCCCAGGCGGTCGACGACCTCCCGCGGCACGATCTGCAGGGGAATTCCCAAGGTTTGGCCGCGGGCACAGGCTTCCGCCAATTGGTCCGGCGGCAGCGACTCAGACAGATACAATTCCAGGATCGGCCAACGGCCCACGGCCAGCGTATCTCGCACGAGATTCCGGCCCCAGATCCACGACCGAGCGTGGCTCCCCAGCAGCGAGGGCTGTTTGTGTTTGCGTTTCCCGCGGCGCGATCGTTCAACCATAGTTCGAAATTATGCCCGCCGGCCGTTTGATTCGCCAGATCGTCAGCCACTAGAATCCCCGCATGTCCTGGTTACGCGTCAAGAATTTGTGTTTCAGTTATGGCGGCCGAGATCTTCTGCATGAACTCAGCTTCGAGATTCATGCCGGAGAACGCATCGGTCTGCTGGGACGAAACGGAGCCGGCAAGTCGACCCTCATGAAGTTGTTGGGGGGCGAGTTGCGACCTGATGACGGGGAAATCGAGTGCGAGGCCGGAATTCGTCTGGCCCGACTCGCTCAGGAAGTTCCCGCCGGGGCCGATCAGACCGTGTTCGAAGAGGTCGCTGCCGGGTTGGGCGAGCAGGGAATTCTGATCGGCCGTATCCACCGTCTCGCCCAGGAACTGGCTCTGCATCCTGATTCGGCAGGGCAGGCTGAACTCGACCGTTTGCAGCATACGCTCGACCACGACACCGGCTGGAAACTGCAGCAGCAGGTCGAATCGGTCCTGGGGCGCATGGGGCTACCGGCGCAGGTCAAATTCGAAACCTTGTCGTCGGGTATGAAACGCCGCGTGCTGCTCGCCCAGGCCCTGGCCAGTGCACCTCACATTCTGCTGCTCGACGAACCCACGAACCATCTCGACGTCGAGTCCATTACCTGGCTCGAAGATTTTCTGTTGCGCGAAGGGCTGACGCTGGTCTTCGTGACCCACGATCGCATGTTTCTGCAGCGCCTGGCCAACCGCATCATTGAGGTCGAACGGGGACGGCTGTTTGACTGGACCTGCGACTACCAGACCTTTCAAGCTCGCAAGGCCGAGATGCTGGCTGCCGAGGCCAAGCAGGAAGAACTCTTCGATAAAAAACTGGCTGTCGAAGAAGTTTGGATTCGAAAAGGGATCGAAGCCCGCCGCACCCGGAATATGGGACGTGTCCGTGCACTCGAATCGATGCGCGTCGCGCGCCGAGACCGCCAGTCGGGCGCCGGCAACGTCCGCATGTCCACCCAGGAAGCCGAGCGCTCGGGCAACCTCGTGCTCGATGCCCGGAACCTCTCGGTCAG
The DNA here is from genome assembly GCA_018242565.1 of Planctomycetota bacterium. GTDB lineage: Bacteria > Planctomycetota > Planctomycetia > Planctomycetales > Planctomycetaceae > JACQFH01. The sequence goes on from JAFEBR010000286.1 coordinate 23,454, forward strand.
CTTCGCCGGCCGACCGGTGCTCCGTGATGTGAATGTCACCATTTACCGTGGCGACAAAATCGGCATTCTCGGCCCCAATGGATCGGGCAAAACGACGCTGCTCCGCACGCTCCTGGGAGAGCAGGCTCCCGATGCGGGCACGGTGCGCCTGGGGACCAACCTGCAAGTGGCCTATTTCGATCAGTTGCGCGAACAATTGAACGAAGACCAGGCCGCCTGGGAAAATGTCGCCGACGGTAAAGATCAGGTTGTCGTCAACGGCAAGGCCCGCCACATCATGGGCTACCTGAGCGACTTTCTGTTTTCCGGGGAACGCGCCCGCAGCCTGGTGCGGTATCTCTCCGGGGGGGAACGAAATCGCCTGCTGCTGGCACGGATGTTCACTCGCCCCGCCAACCTGCTCGTGCTCGACGAGCCGACCAACGATCTCGATGCCGAGACGCTGGAATTGCTCGAAGAACTGCTCGTCGAGTACACCGGGACCATCTTGCTGGTCAGCCACGATCGGGCATTTTTGAACAACGTCGTGACCAGTACGCTGGTCTTCGAAGGCGAGGGGCGCGTCAAGGAATACGCGGGTGGCTACGATGACTGGCTCCGTCAACGGGCCCCCGTCGCCGCCGTCGAGGCAGCACCCGTGCGCAAGCCCGAACCGCCGCGCGAGGCGAAAGCCAAGCCCCGTAAATTGTCGTACAAAGAACAACGGGAATTGGAGAGTCTCCCCGAATTGATCGAGACGCTGGAAACCGAAGAGTCTCAACTTCAGCAACGCTTCGCCGAGCCGGGGTTTTATCAGCAGGCGGGCACCGAGATCGCCAAGGTCACCAGTCGCCTCGCAGAGATTCACACAGAATTGCAGCAGGCTTATGCCCGGTGGGAAGCCCTGGATGAACTGAAGTAACCCGATTCAGCCGTTGGTTCGCAAGTGAGCGTCTGCCTCGGCTCAATGGATAGGACGTGGTTGTTAGGAAGTGGCGAACTCAGAGAAGGCTCGACATTCGAGCGGCTGTTGCGGCGATTTCTGACGCGCACGACACACCAGATTCAAGACATCATGAACCCCAGGGAGCGAATCAGATGATGAATGATCGAAGCCGTCCCACACCGGACCTGCGTTCCAGACGGACCTTTCTGCGGGAAGCCAGCCTGTTGGCCGCTGGGGCGTGGGTGGCCCCGTTTCGGTCATCATCAGCGGCTCAGATTCAGGCGGGGGGTGCGCCCCGTCCCAAGATCGCCGCGGTGATCACCGCGTGTTTTTATCGTTCACACGGGCACGTCATTCTCGAGAATTTCCTGGAACCGTACCTGTTCAATGGTCGGTTGCTGAAATCGCCCGTCGACGTGGTATCCATCTATCTCGATCAGACCGGAGCCAATGACACCGGATTGCAGATCGCCCGCGATTACCAGATTCCGGTGTACAAGACGATTGACGCAGCGCTGTGTCGCGGCGGGCAGGATCTGGCGGTCGACGGAGTTCTGATCATCGGCGAACATGGCGAGTATCCCACCAACTCGCTGGGTCAGGTGGAATATCCCCGCAAACGACTGTTCGACGAATCGGTCAAGGTCATGGTCCGATCAGAGCGCTTCGTACCGATTTTCAATGACAAGCATCTGTCGTATCGCTGGGACTGGGCCAAAGAGATGTATGACACCGCTCGCCAACATGGCATCCCGTTCATGGCCGGCAGTTCCGTGCCCTTGGCGGAACGCCGCCCGCCACTCGAACTGCCCCCCGGAGCCGAAATCGAGGAAATCGTGTCGGTGCATGGCGGCCCGGTCGAAAGTTACGATTTTCACGGCCTGGAAGTCCTGGAATCACTGGCTGAGGGACGCAAGGGAGGCGAGACCGGGATTTCAGGGGTTGAACTCCTGACGGGCGACGCCATGTTCAAAGCGGCCGACGCGGGTCGCTGGTCATTTGAACTGGCAGAGGCTGCCCTGGCCGCCGAACAGGCCGTTCGCAAAGTGCCGTTACGCGAACTCATCCGCTCGCCCGCCCGTGCGATCCTGTTGAACTACAAAGATGGCCTGAAAGGGGCTTCCGTGAGCATTGGCTACAGCGGCGTCCGCTGGTGTGCCGCGTACAAATTGAAGAACGATCCGCAGATTTACTCGACCTACTTCTACGGTGGTCCCTGGAACAACCGCGGTTTGTTTCGCGCGTTGTCGCATGCGATTCAAGAATTGTTTGTCACCCGCAAGACGCCCTATCCAGTTGAGCGCACACTGCTGACGACGGGCCTGGTCGATGCGGCGATGCATTCTCTGGCCGCGGGTGGAAAGCTGCAGCCAACACCGCACCTGGAGTTTGCCTACCCGACCGTGGATTTTCGGGCCTTCCGCGAGATGGGAAAGACCTGGCAGACGATTACGCCCGATACGCCCGAGCCGAAGGGCTTAAAACGGGATCCGGAACCGCGGGTCTGATGAAGCGTCCTGACAAATGAAAGAGGCGGCCACATCAACGAGTCGTTACATTGGAGTGAGGTTGGCTTCAGAACTCCGAGATCATTCACTCACTGAAGAGGTTTCAAAGATGACCACGCGCCGTGCGGCTCTCTGTTGTGTTTCATTCATGCTGGTTCTGGGGCTTGGCACCCGGGCGTTCGCGCAGGAACCTGCGGACAGCAAACCGGCCACAAAGGCCCCTCTGTATTGGATCTTTCTGACAACGGGAAAGAGCACCCAGGGGACAGAACGTTCCGAAATTGAAAAAATGCAGGCGGCCCACCTCGCGAACTTCGGAAAGTTGTATCAGGCCGGCAAATTGTTCGCTGCCGGTCCGATGTCCGATCCCCAGAAAAAGAAGCGCGGAATTGTCGTGGCGACAGCGCCTGATACCAAGGCTCTGGCGGAACTGTTCGAACCCGATCCGTTCATCCAGAACGGATTTCTGACCATTGACGCCATCAAGATGGAGCGTGTCGTGGGTGAGTTCCGTACCGACATCGATGCCAACAAGCTGATTGAGTACCGACTCGTGCTCCTGGAGAAATCGGCGGTTGAGAGCCCGGAAATCGATGGCACGGCGCGCAAACAGAATTTGGAGTATTGTCAGTCGATCCACGATGCCGAACGACTCTGTTTTGCGGGCTGGCTCACTGAAACACCTCACACCCGCCGCGGGATTCTGATTTTTCGCAAACTGGAAGATGCCCAGCTTGACGCGCTGCTCGACGACCTCCCGGCGGTGAAATCCAAAGCCTGGAAGTCGACGAAGTTTCCGCTGTTCATGAGCGACGGTGTCGTCAAATAATAGAGGTTTCTCATGAATCCCCAGGTGCGTGTCCTGCTGGAAATCGTCGACGAAGCCTTCGCTGCCAAATCGTGGCATGGAACAAATTTGAAGGGTTCGATTCGCGGTCTGACGATCGACGCCGTTACCTGGCGACCTCAGCCGCGGCGTCACAATATCTGGGAAATTGTGCTGCATGCGGCGTATTGGAAATACACCGTCCATCGCCGGTTGGTTGGCGAACAGCGCGGTTCCTTCCCCCTGACAGGTTCGAATTGGTTTGCGCGCCCGTTGCTCGGAGTTGAGCCCGGGAAACAATGGAAGTCCGACGTCTCCCTGCTCGTGGTCACGCACGGTTCGTTGCGCGAGGCCATTTCACAACTGAGCGACCGCGATCTGGAGCGACCTGCCAACGGTGGTCAGACCCGTGTCGGCACACTGGTCCGCGGAATCGCCGCGCATGACCTCTACCACGCGGGGCAGATTCAACTGCTGAAACGCATGTACGCCGATCGACAGTCGTAAGGCACGTCGACTTCGATCAAAGCACATGCATCGTACAAGTCCCCCTCTCAGAATGCCTGCCCCAAAACCTGCATTGGATTACTTGAGCGCATGCAAGGGAACCGGGTAGGCCGCAATTTCCGGATCCACCGTCGCGAACACAAACTGGTGTTGCAGGGTTTGTGCGATCAACAGCCGATCAAACGGGTCTCGGTGCCAAGTGGGCAGACTGGCGAGATACTGCATGGCGTTTTCGTCCACCGGCAGACTGGTAATCTCGTGCGATTCCCTCTGTTGAGGCAGAAAAATCGCGGGTGGGGCAGGCAATGCGAGTTTGCCGAGTTTGTGTTTAATGACGGCTTCCCAGACCGAAACGACACTCAGATAGACATGATTTGAACGGTCTCGGATCGAATTGAAGATCGCGACGGGCAACTTAGGGTCGTCGCTGATGTACCACAAAAACACGTGCGTATCGAGAAGCAGGTTCATGGCCCCTCGAATTCCTGCAGGGTCTCTGTCGGCAGAGAAGCATCGAAATCATCAGGAACGACGAACTGGCCTGCCGCTAGCCCGTGTGGTCGAGGGCCACCGTGCGAAACCGATATCGGCCGTAATTCAGCAACGGGACGGCCGGCAAGCGATACCACGAGATGTTCGCCCGCTTCGACCCGGGCGAGTAGTCCCACCGTATCATGTTGCAAATCCTGAATGCTGACCGTGTTCATAATCCGAATTTTATCACTGACGGTCAGGGTGTGCCATACGTTTTTGAAGACGCCGATCAGGTTCTTCCATGATGTCGTGCGTTTGATCCAGTTCTGTCACTCCCGAGGCGGCACTCCCAAGGACTTGCCTCCATCGATCGCAATTGAAGTACCGGTCACCATCTGGGCCTCATCGCTGACGAGATACACCACGGCACCGGCCACTTCCTCGGGGGTGATCATCCGATAATGAGCCCGTGCCAGGGGACTGGCAGCGATCAGGCTGTCGATCGCTGCCTGTCGATTGGGCGCTTTGTCGAGATCATTGTCCATCATGCGGGTTCGTTCCACGGGCCCCGGACAGACCGCGTTCACTCGAATCCGGTCGCGGGCGTGGCACAACGCCAGGCTTTTCGTGAACGCGACGAGCGCCCCTTTGCTCGTGGAATAAACCGGATCATGCGCCCGCGGCAGCAGTCCCGCATTGCTGGCAATATTCACGATGGAGCCTCCGCCTGACTGCCTCATCCGCGGAATGGCGTGCTTGCACGCCAGAAACACCCCTTTGAGATTGGTGTCGAGACAGGCATCCCATTCGGCCTCGGTCACTTCGGTGATCTGTTTGACGAGACCAACGCCGGCGCTGTTGACCAGGATGTCTAGTCGCCCTCCTTCGGTCGCAGCCCGGGTGATCAAGGCCGCCACCTGGTCCTCACAACGGACATCGCACGTCTGGTGGATATGTCCGGCCGCCTGGCAGGCTGCCTCGGCGTCAGGTGTAAAATCGTAATCCCCCACGTAGACGCGTACACCCAGTGCCGCCAGGCGATCCGCCGTGGCCCGGCCGATACCCGTGGCGCCACCCATAACGACCGCCACACGATTCGATTTCAGTTGCAGCATGTCAGCCTGACTCGGGGATTTCGCAAAGAAAATCAGTCACAAAGTTACGACCGGTGACTGCGCTACTTTGTCCATTGTACTCATCTCGCTCCGCGAGATGAGTCTCACGACGAATTCGACAACAACCGCCACCGAACCACCAAGTCCGTTATCCTTTTGCCCCAATGCAAAAAAACCGACCAGCACGCGCATCCTGAAATCCGCACGACTCAGAATTACAAACGATCGCGCTGCCAAATTCCATGAGGCGACTACTCCGACTCCAGAATCCCCTCGCCGAATTCTTCCAGGCTTTCGACTGAATCGGCACCGGCCTCGCCATCGGCGGGTGAGACACTCACCGGGGTTTCAACCAGAATCGACGGAGTGGCCGACGGCACCGGCGCCAGCAGGTCGGGTTCACCCGCGTGAGCCAGCATCGTCTCGGTTGTGCCGGGATCGACACTCAAACAGCACATCGTGAACCGGTCGGCCAGGCTTTTAAGCTCCGAGCGCCAGGTTGCCTGTTCGATTCCCGGCGGAGTGACCTGTGAGAACTCGCCCAGCAGCAGGACTAGTCGCAACAGGTGCCGAAAGATCAACCCTTCCTGTTTGGCCAGATCGCGGGACGAAATGTAGTTGTGGAAGTTGCCTTCAAAATTCAGCACTTCGCCCGCCGCCCAGACCGGTTGCACGAACACCCCATGCACACCCGGGTAAGTCGCATCGAACAGCATCCGCAGTTTCTCGCCCAGCGCCGGGGCGTATTTGCGTTCTTCGGGAAGCAGATCGGGGTCCCACTGTGGGTACAGGTCGCCCGCGGCGATCAGGCCACGTGTCACCAGTTCCTGATCGAGAAAAGTCGTGGCCAACGGGCCCGGCGGCATTTTTTCCGGATTCGGGACGCGCACGGCACGCAACAGGGCTTTGGGCAATTCCAGAACACTTTCCAGCGCCTGCAGCCTTTCGGTCGCATCGGCCAAGGCGAACTGTTCCAGCAGGAACAGCGCGAACACCGGGTTGACCGATCGAAACTGAAAGAAGTCGAGCATACGTTCTGTCGGATAAGCGCGTTCGGGCGTGTATTCCGGTTCCGGTCGATCGGAAAAATTGGCCACGGGGACCGGCCCGGCTCCCGTCGCCTGATTCTGCGCCTGCAGCGCTTCGATCATCAGTTTCGCAAACGCCGAGGGTTTCTGGACCGGCGTGGCTGCCGGGGCCGCTGTCTGCGTCGCCGCACTCGCTGCAGTCAAATCCACCAGCGGTGGGGGTTCGGGTTCGAGTCGTACAACACCCGCGGCATGCAGAGTGCGCAGCATCTGATGCAAGTGCTTCTGGGCCTGCTCCACGCGCTTGGCATCCATCAGGCGCTTACGCACCAGAGTCCGTACGCGGTCGACATCGGGCGACAACTGCAACATGTAGGCCAGCATCCGCCAGGGGAAATGCCCCTGGCTGATCAGGTCGCGGGGCGGCGCGGCCCGCAGTTTCATAAATTGAGCTTCGTCCCAGTATTGCCGATTCGGGCTGCGCGTCGGCATCTTCTTTTTCATCGCCTTTTTCGCCCGGATCAGATTCGGATCGCGCGTGTCCTCGGGGATCTGGTCGTATTTCTCTTTCCATTTCAGAATCCGCACATCGTCTTCGTGCGGCAGTGCGAAGACGTACCCCTGGTTATCAAACTGCGGACGACCGGCCCGGCCAAAAATCTGGTGAGCCGTACTGGGGTCGATCAGACGCTGTTTCCCCGGCATCCCTTTCAGCAGCGACGGCATGACGACCGACCGCGCCGGCAGATTGATACCCGCCGAGAGTGTTTCGGTGCAGACACAAACCGAAAGCAGTTTGCGTTGAAACAATTCTTCGACCACCCGGCGGTATCGGGGCAACAGGCCCGCGTGATGCACCCCGACTCCGCGCATCAGAATCTGTTTCAGTTTCGGCCCGGCTCCCTTCGACCAATCGTAATGCGAGAGTTTTTCGACCAGTTGCTTCTGCTGCCCTTCCTGCAGCATGTCTTTGCCCTTCAACTCCTCGGCGACTGACCAGCATTCCTCGCGATTGAAACAGAAGACCAGCGCGGGGGTCCGCCGGGTTTCTGCGTCTCCCTGGGCCATCTCCTGCAGGTGCTCGGTCAGTAACTTGTCGGGCACCCATTGAAACGACAATGGAACTTTACGTTCCTGGCTCTGCACCAGTTCGAGATTCCGCTGCTGGCCGATGCGCAGCCATGATAGAAAATCGACCGCGTTGCCGACGGTTGCCGAGAGCAGCAGTAACCGCACGTGGCGGGGCAGCAGCGACAGCGTAAACTCCCAGACGATGCCCCGTTCCTGGTCCGAGAAGCTGTGGAATTCATCCATCACCACGGCTGAGACATTCTGAAAGTCGAAGCCTTCGGGTTGCAACAACCGGTTGAGCAGAATCTCAGCGACCACCACCAGCACTTTGGCATCCGGATTCACCCGGCGATTGCCTGTGACCAGCCCGACATCTTCACGCCGAAAGCCCCACCGTTCGGCGGCGTCTTGAATCTCATGAAACTTCTGGTCGGTCAAGGCGATCAGTGGGGTGGTGTAATAGATCGTTGAGCCGGTGTGCAGGGCTTCAAACGCGGCGGCCTCGGCGATCAGCGTCTTACCCATGCCGGTCGGGGCGCAGACCAGCACTCCATCCGAGGATTCGAACCAGGCGAACAGGGCCTGTTCCTGGACGGGATAGGGGGCGAACGGCAGCTGTTCCAGGTACTTCAAGGCCAGCTCGTCGCGGGTGAATGGTCGCTGAGCCTGGGGTGTTGAAGTCATGGGTTGCCGATGCCAGCAGGGTGAGAATTCAGGATGCGACCGGACGCCAAATGCACCGATCCGGCACGCGCCAGTTCGCTGGCTGGCGTACCTGCCGGTGCAAATCCTACTGATCCGTCTCGATCTTGAAAATGGGGCCGTTCTTCCCGCCGATTGTGTGTACCTGCGGCACTGTCCCCTGTTTCCCCGGCACTGCTATACTGGGAGCCTGCATTCCTACTGAAACGCAATGTTCTGGAAAGTACGATGAGCGAGAAATTTACGTTGGGTGTGAATGGTGCGGCCGGGCGAATGGGGCAGCGGATTGTCGCGTTGGCGCATGCCGATCCGAAGTTGGATGTCACGGCCGCCCTCGAAGCGCCGGGCCATCCGCAACTGGGCAAAGACGCCGGAGAACTGGCTGGGTTGGGAAAAATCGGCGTACCTGTCGCCGCGGCACTCAGTGACCGGGTGGATGTCATCATCGACTTTTCTTCGCCACGCGGAGCGGTGGCCGCCGCCAAGCTGTGTGCCGAACGGCAGATCCCGCTGGTTGTCGCCACCACTGGTCTGGAAGGCGCCGATCGTGAGACGGTCCTCTCGGCGGCCCAGATGACCCCCGTGCTGATTTCCCCCAGCATGAGCCTGGCCGTCAATCTGACGATGAAATTGGTCCGCGAAGCGGCCCGCCTCTTGCGCCAGATCCCAGATGGCGTCGATGTCGAAATCATCGAACGGCATCATCGTTACAAAGAAGATGCACCCAGCGGCACCGCGTTGAAGTTCGGACAGATTGTCGCCGAGGAAATGGGGCAGACCGACCATGTCCATGGTCGGCACGGACGCCCCGGAGCCCGGCCACGCTGCGAAATCGGCTACCACGCGCTGCGCGTCGGCGACAATGTGGGTGAGCATTCCATCGTGTTTGGTATGCTTGGCGAGACAATTGACCTGACGGTCAAAGGCAGCACCCGCGACTGTTACGCCTACGGAGCCCTGGCCGCCGCCAAGTTCCTGGTCACGAAGAAGCCAGGATTGTATTCAATGGCCGATGTCCTGGGCTTCTAACCGGAACCACGGACATCACCAGCTTGCCTATGGCTGAAATGAACTGCATCGGCAGGCCCGCCCCCGGCGGCCTGCCGATCTGTTCGACCCCAGGAACGTCCTGAACTCGTACAGTGATTCTGCTGCGGCCAGACCAGACAGAATGCACTGTCAGGGAGCGACCGGTTGGTCCAGGAACTCATGCAGGAAGCGAAAGGTTCCCTGGCCGTGAATGGTGTGGGGGCCGTCGAAGAACTCCAGCACGGCTCGGTCGGTCAATCCTAACTGGTCGTAATGCCGACGGACTTTGCCGAATTCTCCCGCCACCCAGTCGCTGGGTTGGCCGCCATCGCGGTGCCCGGCTTCGACTATGAACGGACGCGGTGCCATTAGCATGGCCAATTCGGCGTAATTGGCGACGTGGGCCAGATTCCATTCAAAGACTTCGTATTCGGAAGTAAACAGGTAACTGAAACGCTCGTTGTTCGAAATCAGCGTCCGTGGCCAATCGGTGAAATCACCGGAACAGATCGCCAGTCGATAACGGTCCACCAGCGGCGGCACGCGCATCGCCGTTTTGCCGCCATACGAAATGCCGTAAAAGCCGATGCGGTGCGAATCGACAAACGGCAGTGTTTCCAGCCAGTCGAGCGTTTGTTCGTGCTGCGCGATGATGTAACTGAACAAGGTTCGTCCCAGCGGTTGCGACATGCGCTGCAAGACGCGAAACCGATCGCCACCGCGGTAGGGATTCTGCGGTGCGTAGACAATGAAGCCCTGGTGGACCAGTTCTTCACTGAACGCCCGATAAATTGCCGAGGCGCCAGGTTCCCGCGAAATCGTATCGTACGGAGTTCCTTCCAGCCCGTGCTGGCAAACCACCACGGGGTGCTTTTTTGTCAGGGACAGATGGCGGGGCAGCAAGAGCAGTCCCGTGGCAATGACGTCGTCATACACGTCGAGCACGATTTCGTAGCACACGTAGCGATCTGTTTCGCGGACTCGGCGAGAACGGGGGCGCGGTGGTTTGCGAGTCTGCGGTGCCCGACCAATCAGTTCGTCATGAACCCAGTTCTGCAACGGCAATCGTTGACGCTCCCAGTCTGCCCGGCTGGTTGGATTCTTGCGCCAGCGGGCATCACGCGCCTGATGGCTGCGGAACAGCAGGTTCTGGACGTGCGTCTGCAATTCCTGAAACTGCCGCGCCTCGCGGGCCCCTGCCGCCGCAAGCAGCGATTCGGGATCGAAGCGGGGTGGTGCAACGGGCTGCCAGGCGGGCGCCGGTGCAGTGCCGTTACCAGCCAAACTTAAGCCCGTCGCGAACGCCTCGAACGCTGCGTTCGCGCCTGGATCGCCGGCGCCTTGATCGTCCTGGGCGACCAACCGGAGTTCTGGTTCCTGCTCGTAGACCCGATAAAAAGCCACCGCTCGTAGAACTTCCGCACGGACGGAATCGAGGTGACAGGTGGTGATCACACCTGGTGCCGCGACGGATGCCCGACCGGGGCGGGCCGCGGGGGGACCGGTGACCGTCACCGCGTGTGCGGCCTCAATCACCAGTCGTCGCGGTGCCACCATTCCGGCCAGTTCGGCGTCGCCAAATTCGTTCAGCAGTCCCCAGACATTGCGGTAGATCGGCTCCTGCCAGATCGATTCACGCTGTTGAAAGTGGCCACTGATCCAGCACGCCTGAATCCGTGGGTCGATCGCCGCCGCATACAGGGCCAGCAGCCCTCCTTCCCCCACACCGACAACGCCGATTGGCCGAGGACCGTCCAGATGTGTCCCCGCCGATGATTGCAGTGTCCGTTCCAGAAGGTCGACGGCGGCCAGTGTCTTCTGGACCTCGTACCCGATCACATGCCGTCCGACTTCGAATGCTTGCCGATAGAGAAATTCTCGATGGGGTTGGTTGGTGAAGGTCACGTCTGCATGTCCCGAGTGTTCGTCACGTCGGCTGATCAAGGTCGGAATGACGACCAGGCAGCCTGCCTCGGCGAATCGCTTCGCCAACTTCGCCGAGTCGGCCAAGCCCTCGGCCAGGCCGCAGAACATCTCTGGGGTCCAGTCGGCATCGGGTAAAGCGACAACTCCGGCCCGTACCGTTTGCGGTACGAGCAGCAAGCCTTCGGCGGAAACTCCCTCCAGCACGGGCCAGCGCACCCGATGCACGGTCACGAAATCGGTGCGTGCCACGACTGAAGACTGTTCCAGCGTCGTCAGCAGTTCAAACGCGACCGGTGCCGCCGGATCACTTGTGACCCGTCGGTCGGTTGCGCCGATGCTGGACTTAAGCCGTTCTCGACACGCGGCGACATGAGCCTGCAGCAGGGCACGAGTGGCTCGATGCGGTTGCCAGAGTTCGTCACGTCGTGCGGGTGAAGCGGCCAGTTCTCGTAAACAAAACTGCCGCAGCCCTGCGACCATCAGTTCATCCGCCGGCCGTTCCAACGTCAGTTGTTCCGTGCCGGCGAGCCTCTCGTCGGCGCCGACAACTGATAAGCCTGTCAGCGTGGCCAGACTGGCTATTGCCAGAACAATTCTGCAGGCGAGTTGAAGAAGCCTTCCCTGATGCATCTCATCCGACTCCGTGAACGTGAACGAAATGAAGCAACTTCGCAGTGATGGATGTCGATTTCAGGTTGTGCTGAAGTGAGCGCGGTTCGGGCTCAGGCCAGGATGTCACGGACGACATGCCCTTGCACGTCGGTCAGGCGGTAATCGCGTCCCTGATGTCGGAAGACCAGGCGGGTATGATCGATGCCGAGCAGATGCAGCAACGTGGCGTTGAGGTCGTGGACATGCACCGGGTTTTCCGTCACATTGACCGAGAATTCATCGGTCGCCCCATAAACCTGACCCGGTTTGATGCCTCCCCCCGCCAGCCACATCGAAAAACAACCGCCATGGTGATCACGGCCATAATTGGTCGGTTCCAGCGTCCCCTGGCTGTACGTCGTCCGTCCAAATTCGCCGCCCCACACGACCAGGGTCTCGTCGAGCAATCCGCAACGTTCGAGATCGCGGACGAGCGCCGCGGCCGGTTGATCGGTATCGCGGCATTGCAGACGGAGATCACTGGGCAGGTTGTAATGCTGGTCCCAGCCCCGGTGGTACAGTTGGACGAACCGGACCCCGCGTTCAATCAGCCGTCGCGCCAGCAGACAATTCGCGGCGAAGGTCCCCGGCCGTCGAGACTCGGGACCATACAACGCAAACGTCTCATCCGTTTCATGTGAGAGGTCGGTCAGTTCTGGAACTGACGTTTGCATACGATACGCCATCTCGTATTGCGAGATGCGGGTGGCGATTTCTGGATCTCCGTCGCGCTCCAGTTCATCTCGGTTGAGTTGAGCGAGCAGGTCGAGTTGCAGACGACGGGTGGAAGCATCAATCCCCTCGGGGTTCGAAAGGTACAGCACCGGGTCCCCTGTCGAGCGCAGGGCGACTCCCTGATGATTCGAGGGTAGAAAACCCGATCCCCATAAGCGGGCGTATAATGGATCAGCCGGACGTGCGGCACTCCCTTTCGAGATCATGACAATGAACGCCGGCAGATCACTGGTTTCCGCCCCTAATCCGTAACTTGTCCACGCGCCGCAACTTGGTCGCCCGGGTTGTTGATGGCCCGTCTGCAACAGAGTGACCGCCGGGTCGTGGTTGATTGCCTCGGTGTGCAGCGAGCGGATGACCGTCAGTCGATCCACAATTTGTGCTGTATGAGGCAGTAACTCTGAAATCCACGCTCCCGATTCTCCGTGTCGCTGGAATCGAAACAACGACGCCGTGATGGGAAACGCCTTCTGGCCACTGGTCATGCCCGTCAATCGCTGGGTGCCGCGGACCGCAGCGGGGAGTTCTTCCCCATGCCGCCGGACCAGGTCCGGTTTGTGGTCGAACAGATCCAACTGCGATGGCCCGCCATGCA
>JAFEBR010000287.1 GCA_018242565.1 Planctomycetota bacterium
AGGAGGCAGTCTGCTGCAGGCCAAAACCGCAGGCGCTGACGTGCGCATGGTCTATTCCCCCCTCGACGCGCTGCAGCTGGCGAAAGCTCACCCCGATCGGCAGGTAGTGTTTTTTGCGTTGGGTTTTGAGACCACCATGCCCAGCACGGCTCTCACGGTCCTGCGCGCCCAACGAGAAGGCGTGACGAATTTCTCGCTCTTCTGTAACCACATCACGATCATTCCCACGCTGCAGGCCATCCTGGAAGACCCGGGCTTACAGATCGATGGCTTTCTCGGCCCCGGGCACGTCAGCATGGTCATTGGCAACGCGCCCTACCGCTTTATCGCCGAGCGCTACCAGCGACCGTTGGTTGTCACCGGATTTGAACCCCTGGATATTCTGCATGCACTGTGGATGGTCTTGAAACAATTGGCCGAGGGCCGGGCGGCCATCGAGAACCAGTACAACCGGGTGGTGGCAGAAACCGGCAATGCCGTGGCCCTGGCGGCCATCGACCAGGTGTTTGAACTCCGTGAGTTTTTTGAGTGGCGCGGGTTAGGCTCCATCCCCCATTCCGGAGTGCGAATGCGTGAAGAGTTCGCGGCGTTCGATGCCGAACGCCGATTTACCGTCCCCGCCCTGACGATCGCTGACCCACAGGCCTGTCAATGCGGGGCGGTTCTCAAAGGCCAGCTCAAACCCTGGGACTGCCAGGTCTTTGGGACCGACTGCACACCTGAAACACCGCTCGGCGCGCTGATGGTGTCGTCGGAAGGGGCCTGTGCGGCTTATTACCAGTATGGAAATCTGGAACGACGCTCTTCCGCGACAACCACCACCTCGGCCGCCCCCTAACGACAGGATTCACGATGGACTCCGCGACTCCGGCCCCGCTGCCCCCAGCCATGGGAACGGACCGGACTCGGAAAATCCGGGTCCCGGCGATCACCATCGCCCACGGCAGCGGCGGTAAGGCCATGCAGGACCTGATCGATGATGTCTTCCTGACGGAGTTCGGCACATCCCACACGGCACTCGAAGACCAGGCCCGTTTTCCGCTGGCGTCGCTCACGGCACTGGGAGATCGACTGGCCTTCACGACCGATTCGTACGTCGTCAACCCCCTGGAGTTTCCGGGTGGCAATATCGGCAAGCTGGCTGTGTGCGGGACGATCAACGATCTGGCCGTGGGTGGGGCCATTCCCCTATATCTTTCATGTGCCGTGATCATTGAGGCTGGACTGCCGATCGACATCCTGCGGAAGATTGTGCGCACGATGGCCGAGACGGCTCGCGCCGCGGGGGTCACGATCGTAACGGGGGATACCAAAGTCGTGGAACGCGGAGCCTGCGACAAGCTGTTTATCAACACCTCGGGCGTGGGAGTGATTCGGCACGGTGTGGACCTGGGTATCACCCAGCCGCAACCGGGCGACGTGGTACTCGTCAACGGACTCCTCGGCGATCATGGGGCGGCGATCCTCAATGCGCGGGGGGACCTGGCACTCGAAACCCCCATTGCCAGTGACTGTGCCGCGCTGCATGAACTCGTTCAGACCCTGCTGGCCGCTGCTCCGAAGACTCGATTTCTGCGAGATGCCACCCGCGGAGGCCTGGCCGCCGTGCTCAACGAAATTGCCCTGGCGGCCCAGGTCGGAATCGAGATCGACGAACACCAGACACCGATTCGACCGGCCGTGAAAGGCTTTTGCGAAATCCTCGGACTGGATCCACTCTACCTCGCCAACGAAGGAAAAATCGTGGCAGTGGTCCCGGCGGCGGAAGTCCCTCAGGCGCTGGCCGCTTGTCGATCACATCCCCTGGGAACTGACGCCGCGGTCATTGGGACTATCACCGACGCGACGCCCGGCCGCGTGGTCATGCGTACCTGCTTCGGAGGACGGCGGATCGTCGACATGCTGGTTGGGGAACAACTGCCCCGCATTTGCTGACCTGGCTCGCGCCCTGGTAATCAGGCCGCAAACCGCTTCCCCAAAAACATCACGCCGCATCGCGGCCCCGATGCGGCGTGATTGTTCAACACTCTGGCAACCCCGGTTCCAGGGGCGTCCGTTACTTGCCGTCCTTGCGGATGACGACATGGTTGCCACCGCGAGGCGTGCGGACCAGCACCAGAATCCCGCGATCCAGCGAGACCGATTTCAAAGCTTCCTTGAAATCTGCCGGTGAATTGACACGTCGCGAACCGACCTTGGCAATCACCATCCCTTCCCGAATTCCGACGGCAGCCGCCGGGCTGTCGGGTTTGACATCGGTCACCAGTACACCCGAAACGTCCGCCTGGTAGCCCAGTTTCTGCAAGACTTCGGGCTTCAAGGCTTCAATTTCAACTCCAATCTCAGCGTACGACTCGGCCTTCGGTGCTTCGGGCAGTCCACGGTTCTGGGAACCGAGCGAATCACTCGCCAGCGAGTAATTCCGCGGCATTTCCTGGGCCGTGACATCCACGACCATCTCTTTGCCGTCGCGCACAATCTGCATCGGATACTTCGAACCGACTTTCAGTCGTTCGACCACGCTCTGCAGATCTCGCGGACCATGAATATCCTTGCCGTTGAACTGCAGGATGAGATCGCCCGCTTCCAGCTTGGCGGCAGCGGCCGGTGTGTCAGGCCGCACGTCGGTGATGAGGGCTCCCTTACCCACCGGCACGCCAAACTGTTTTGACAGTTCGTTGTCCACTGGTTGAATCGCGACACCCAGATATGCCCGGGAGACGGTTCCTTTCTGGATCAACTGTTCAGCCACCCAGTGTGCCAGGTTGATCGGGACGGCGAATCCGACACCGTCATAACCACCCGAACGAGTGGAAATCGCCGTGTTGATGCCGATGACTTCTCCATTGAGATTCACGAGCGGCCCCCCGCTGTTACCCGGGTTGATCGCCGCATCGGTCTGGAGAAAATCTTCTCGTTCGGTGATGTGCATCCCGCGTCCCTTGGCACTGATGATGCCAGCGGTGACCGTCGCATCCAGGCCGAACGGACTGCCAATCGCCAGCACCCAGTCGCCGATATCCACGGCGTCGCTGTTTCCCATCCGCAGCACGGGCAGCTTGCCGTCGGCGTGAATTCGCAGAATGGCGACATCCGTGCGCGGGTCGGTCTTGATGTCAGACGCCACAAACTCGCGGCCGTCGTGCAGGCGAACCTTCACGGTTTCGGCGTCAGCCACGACGTGATTATTCGTCAGGATGATCCCCGACTCTTCAATGATGAATCCCGAGCCCATTCCCTGCTGAGGGGTGCGCCGCTGGGGCACTCCGCGGCGGAACAGATCCCGCATTCCCGGATCACGCCGGAACAATTCGCCAAGGGGCGTCCCCTCGAACGAGTCTTCAGACATCCCCTCGGTGCCGCTGACTGGCATCGACTTACCGCGTGTTTCAATCGAGACAATGGCGGGCAACGCCGACTTGGCGGCATCGCGAAATGCCGACGACAGGCCGCGGGCCTCGGCCAGGCCAGCCGAGTTCACGGCGGGGATTGCGGCGACCGCCGCGGGCAGTTCAGGTAACCGTGCCTGCTGTAACCCGAGGGAATAGGCCAGACTGCCAATTCCCGCCAGGGCAATAAACCAATGGCCGTTTCGTTTGTAGAAACTCATGATTGTGACTCTCCTGTGCTCCATCAAAAACTGGAACTTCCACACTGACACAAACACTGCCCGGCCGGGGCTCAGGTGTTCCTGAAACCACCCGGGCATTGTTATTACCTACGCAAGCTGGCTGACAGGTGTTGGCAGATTCCGAGGGACAAAACCGTCCGAAAAAATGACATTTTCGTCAAGCGGAATCTGGCCCCCCATTCCCAGTCTCTTGATTCCCAACTGTCCGAAAGGCAACGCCGACAACGGCCTCGGCCCTGGGGAGCGGCACGCCGATCGCTGCCCAACCCCTTTCTGCCGAAGGCGACGCTCTGCGCACAAACCCTGACGCCGCGACGATCTGCGCGCTCACGGCAGCCCCGAACTGCCATTGACGAAGTTGGCCGATTGGCCTACAAGCCTCGCGCTTTTGCTGGAGGAAATTGTTTGTCGACTGATCTGCCTGCTGAGTACGCTACCGATCTGTGGTCCTGGTTTCGAACCGGTACGCCGCTGGAGCGCGCCACCCGGATTCTCGCGGTGCTGACGGGCTTCAGCATCCCCCTGTCGACTTCGTTCTCTGAAATCTGCACCACGCTGTTCATCGGCTGCTGGCTCTGTTCAGGCAACTGGCGATCGAAGTGGACTGACATCCGCAGTCACGTCGTGGCGCTCGGCGCACTGTGTCTGTTCGGCATGCTTGGTCTGGCAATGACCTGGTCTACCGCCGGCTGGTTTGCCGCCGCCCGCTGTCTGCTGAAATACCGTGAATTCCTGTATATTCCGATGTTTCTGGTCGTGTTCCGCGATGCTCCGCTGCGCCGCGTCGCCGTGTCGGCTTTCCTATTGGGTGGTGTCGCCCTGCTGGGACTGTCGTATTCCGAATGGCTCATCGGCACCGACATCGGCATGGAATCCGCGTCGCAGGATTTCGTGATCGGCAAAGACCATATCATCCACAGTTTGATCATGGCGCTGGTCGTGTACCTGCTGGCCGGGCGAACGCACGCAGCCCTGGAAACCACCTGGACCAGCGGCCAGCGTAACTGGAAATGGGTGGCCATTTACGGCGTGCTGCTGTCTCTGGCCATCTACAATGAACTCTGCATGCTCACAGGACGAACGGGTTACGTGGTGCTGGGAGCCCTGTTCTGCCTGTTCTGTGCAGAACGCATGGGCCGTCGTGGACTGGTGATTGCTTCGCTTCTGGTCGCCGTGTCCGGCTGGGCCGGCATCACATTTTCAAGCTCAATTCGCAGCCGTGTCGATCAAACCATCAGTCAGTTGCGCAACCAACTGGGCCCGGAGCGCAAACACTCTCCTGACCCGCGGATGGAGTTCTACGCCAACTCGCTGCAGATGATCTCGCGACACCCCTGGCTCGGCACAGGCACGGGCAGTTTTGAGCGCGAGTATGCAAAGCAGATCGCGGGGACCGATGATGCCCGCACGACCGATCCGCACAATGAATATCTGCACCTGGCCTGCCAGGCCGGAATACCGACTGCGCTCGCGTTCCTGTCACTGCTGGGCCTGCAGTGGTTTCTGACCGGCCGACTGCCGGTGGCAGAACGCTCTCTGGGACGCGGTGTCCTGGCTGCGATCGCCCTCGGGTCGTTGTTCAATTCATTGATTCTGAGTGTCACCGGAGGCCTGATCTACTCGTATTTCAGTGCCATCGCGTTCGCGGCCCTGGATACGTCTTCTGCCGCCGCCCCGTCGCAGGCACCGCCCTCGGCTGAGCACTCCTCTGGCACGCGTCGGGCGGCCTGAGCGAGTCGGCTGACGGGTAAACGGCGTTCGGCCGAGTCTCTCGGCCCGACGCACGGCCAACCTCCCCCAGTGAGCCGGTCACGACGTGTGATTTGACGGCTGACGGTATTCCTGGGCGAGCGACCCTTTCTGCACTCAGGGCGCAATCGTCGGCACGCGTTGATGCCACCCACAGGCCAGCCGGGCGGCACGGCCCCCGGGATCGCCAAATTCCGAGACTTGTCCCCCCAGACATTCTGTCCACCCGCGCATCGCGGCAAAGCCCCACATTTTCTGAAAAAAATGGAGCCTTGGAACGTTTCCCCGCGAAATCGCTCTTGCTGTGTTCTGATAACCGTGCTAGAAGCCACGCCTCTCTCTCTCAAAATCGTAACTCGACAATTCAGACGACCCCTTTCCGTTTCCGGACTGCTGCGCAGTGCGCGGCCCGTTCGGTCGTCGGTCAGGCAATCCCACCCTTTCCAAATCCATGCAGGACCGGGCGTTGCTCACGAATCGGCTATTCAACCGCAAGTCGGCCGACCCCTCCGCAGCCAGCCATCGCGGTGCGTGGCTGCACCGGTCTCTTTGGGGACTGGCACTGGCCGCATGTCTCACCGCCCCCTCCGCCGCCCTTGGACAGAACTCGGCTCAGCCGGTCGACAGTCCTGCCCGCAGAATCCCCGCGACCAGCCCGTCGGCTGAGACCCTGTCCGACGACGATTCGGCTTCCGCAACCGATGCCACGACCGAACAAGCTCTGATCCGCCTGACCTTCAGTCCTGACCCCAAGGTGCGACGCTCGGCCCTGGAATCGATCAGCCAATTGCCCCCGAATCCCGAACTGCTCTCACGCGTCAAAAAGGTCGCCGACAGCGATGAAAATTCCGTTGTCCGAGGCTACGCCCGACTGCTCGTGACCGACTGGCAGACTGCGAAGCGCCCCGTACGGCGTTCGGCGAAACCCAATATTCCCCAGGAAAAAACAGCCACCCGCAGTCGAACTCCTGCCGCGGCACCGGCCAAATCGTCCGAGGCGGCCTCTTCCACAACGATACCCGTCGCCAGCGACGAAGCTGGCGAACGACCGCGTCCCCTCAGCAGTCCGCTCAACGGAACATCTCCCCCGACCGCCAAGCGTCGACGCGCCGGGACAGCCAGACCAGCCGAGCCCCCCGGCCGCGAACCCGAGGGGATGGAACCGGCCTCATTCGAGTCGGCACCAGGTGAGCCTGCTGGAGCCGACGCGACGACTCGATCCCGAACGGAAGATCCCCTGTTCGCTGTCGATAACGACGCGATCGAGGACCTGTCCACCGGCGCGACCCCCGAAACCCAACCCGGGTTCCTCGCGCAGCCCAACGATGCTCCGTTTGGAGACTTTTCGTTGGAGGAAACCGATGTGGCATCGATGTTCCGATTGAATACGGGAACTCCCCTGGGGTTCACCGGCCCGTCGGGTATTTTGCCCACCGAAGATCAGGAAAGCAGCCACTTCGTTCCGGTCGAAGATCGGTGGCGAAATCCGTTCCCGCAATGGGACCGCTATGGCAAAGGGCACCCCTGGGGTGACGACTACCCCTACGTCGAAGGTCACTGGTGGGATCCTTACAACCAGAACGTGTTGAAGGGGGATTATCCCATCTTCGGCCAGCATACCTTCCTGAATGTCACCGGAGTCGCGTCGACGTTTCAGGAATTCCGCCAGTTGCCCACCGTGGCGACCGGTCGTGAAAGCACGATGAATCCGTTTACCAACGATTTCTTCGGCAACCCGAACCAGTACTTCACCACGAACTTCTTCCGGTTGAAGTTCGACCTGTTTCACGGCAGCGGATCGTTCAAGCCGGTCGATTGGCGTATCGTGCTCGAATCGGCCTACGACATGAACAACCTCGCCGTCAAAGAACTGGGGATCGTGAATCCCGACGTCCGCCGCGGCGCCAACCGCTACGATCAGTTCCTGGCCTTTGAATCGTACTTCGTCGAAGCCAAGCTGGCTGATCTCAGTCCCGATTACGACTTCATGTCAGTCCGGCTGGGAACTCAGCCGTTCGTCAGCGATTTTCGCGGTTTCATTTTCGCCGACAATAACCGTGGCGTCCGTTTGTTTGGCACGCGACTGGCGAATCGCGACCAGTTCAATGTCGTCGCCTTCGACCAGTTGGAAAAGGACACCAACAGCGGTCTCAATACGTTTGATGATCGCCATCAGTGGATCGTCATTGCCAACTACAGCCGGCAGGACTTCCTGTTCCCCGGTTACACGGCCCAACTCAGCTTCCACTACGACAACGACGGGCCCAGCGTCAAATATGACGAAAACGACGATCTCGTGCGTCCTGACCCGGCGGGTGTCGCCATGCCGCACAAGGTGCAGGCGTTTTACTACGGGTTCGCCGGCGACGGTCACATCGGCCGCTTCAACTTTTCACACGCCGCCTACTGGGTTCGTGGTAACGACACAATGAACCCGATCGCCGGGCGACCGATTCAGATCGACGCCCAGATGGCAGCCGCCGAAATCTCGTACGACCGTGACTGGGTCCGTTTCCGCACGTCGTACTTCTATGCGTCAGGTCAGCACGAGGCGAACAGTGCCGTGGGCAAAGGCTTCGACTCGATCTTCGACAACCCGAACTTCGCGGGTGGCCGGTTCAGTTTCTGGCAACGGCAACCGATCAAACTGCTGGGGGTGAACCTCAAGCAGAAGGAAAGCCTGGTTCCCGACCTGCGGTCGAGCAAAATCGAAGGCCAGGCCAACTTCTCGAACCCCGGTCTGCAGTTGGTCAACGCCGGTATGGACTTCCAGGTCAGCCCCAACTGCCGGGTCTTCACCAACGCCAACTATCTGTGGTTTGACGCGACGCAGGTTCTGGAACAGTTCGTGTTTCAAAAGAACATCAGCCGGCAGATCGGTACGGACCTCAGTATCGGGACCGAATACCGCCCCTTCTTGAACGACAACGTCGTCATTCTGGCCGGGTACGCGGCCCTGTTGCCGGGCAATGGACTGAACGAACTGTATGGCACGGTGAATCCGTACAATTACAAGAACCCGCAGGCACAAGGGGGGCTTCCTGCCCTGAATGCCGTGTTCCTCGAACTTGCCCTGACCTACTAACCTGCCAGCACCTGCTCCTCGGGCCCAATTCGGACCAGAAACCTCGCGCCAGCCCTCGTGACGCCCCTCTTCGTGCCCGGTCACCCAGAGTTCGCACCGCTGGCGACTCCTGCCCCTGGCTCTACCCGGCAGGCGACTGCCCAGTACATCCCGCAGTCCCAGAATTTCGCCAAATCTTCCCAGATACCGCCATTGCACCCAAACCCGGTCTTCTCGCATTTGTAATTTTCTGTTAGATGACGTCTCGCCCAGGAAGGGCTGCGTGCGTGTCGGCCTCGAAAGAATGGACTGCTCTTCGTGAAGGACGTTGCTGGTATGCGTATCAAGCCGCACTGGATCGCACCGTCGCTATGCTTCGGCCTTGTACTGCTGACCTGTACGCTCTGCTGTTGGCCAGACAGTCCGCTCACCTCTACCGGATGGGCCGCCGACAAACCGAAGAAACAGTCCCCCATTCCCACGGCCAACAATAAGAAGTCACCGGCCAAGATCCCGACGGCGAAATCCGCCAAATCTCCGATTGTGCAAGCTTCGGCCGAACAGGCTGCCCCGGCGGGCGACCCATTCCCTCTCCCTCCTGAATTGCAGGGAGTCGATCTGCGTAAACAGAGCCCGGAAGAAGCGGCCGCCAAAAGCCGCAGTTGCATCATCTGCCACGAATCGGTGAAAGACCCGCACACCAGCGGTGCCCTGCGTCTGGGTTGTGTTGACTGCCACGGCGGCAATGCCGACTGTGGCACGAAGGAAGAAGCCCACGTACCGGCCCGCCTGCCGAATGCGTGGCCAAGTTCCGCCAACCCTGTCCGATCTTACACACTGCTCAATTACGAGAGCCCCGACTACATTCGGTTCGTTAATCCCGGTGATTTGCGCGTGGCCCACATCAGTTGCGGCATGTCGGGCTGTCACCCGCGCGAGACGCTGGATGTGAAAAAAAGCATGATGACCCATGGCTGCATGCTGTGGGGGGCGGCTTTGTACAACAACGGCGCTGTGCCCGATAAATGGCCACGGTACGGCGAAAGCTACAGCATGAACGGCGCGCCGCAACGGGTGCAGACTGTTCCCCTGCCCACCGCCGAAGAAACGGCCAAGAAAGGGGTTCTGCCTTTTCTCGATCCGTTGCCCCGCTTTCAAATCACCCAACCCGGGAACATTCTGCGTTACTTCGAACGGGGTGGCCGTTTCAATATTGAGACCGGCATTCCCGAACGACTGGAAGAAAACGGACGCCCCCGTTCGCGGTTGAGTAATCGCGGTCTGGGAACTCAAACCCGTACTGACCCGGTATTCCTCGGCTTGCAGAAGACTCGTCTGCTCGACCCCACGCTGAACTTTCTGGGGACCAACGATCACGCCGGTGACTACCGCTCGAGTGGTTGCACTTCGTGCCATGTGATTTATGCCAACGACCGGTCGCCGGTTCATTCGGGGCCGTATGCGAAGTACATGAATCAGGGTCTGGCCGCCGCCGAAATAGATAAGTTCGTCAACTCGGTCGACCCCACGATTCCCAAGGACGAACCCGGGCATCCCATCGCGCACCGTTTTACCCGGGCGATTCCCACGAGCCAGTGCATTGTCTGTCATGTCCACCCCGGCACGAATGTGCTCAACAGCTATCTGGGCTACATGTGGTGGGATGAAGAAACCGATGCCGAGTTCATGTACCCCGGCGCCAAAAACCGCCCGACGTCAGAAGAATTCACCCAGGGGTTCCTGGCGAACCCCGACACCGCCGCACTCACCGGCAACTGGGCCGACCCCGATTTCCTGGAACGGGTCGCCGATCTGAATCCACAATTGCGACACACGCAATTCGCCGACTTCCACGGCCATGGCTGGGTCTTTCGCGCTGTCTTCAAGAAAGACCTGGAAGGCAACATGCTGTCGCATGAAGGCAAGCCGCTGGGCGAATCGACGACCGCCGCACGCGTGACAGCCATCAAAGTGCCGGAAGACGTTAAGAAATTGTATCTCGACCGGGACTGGGGGGCCGAATCAGCCGAGCGCCTGGCCGAAGTCAAGAAAATGGAAGAGAAGCTCGAGCAGATGCGGCAGAACACGCCGGTGCACATGCTCGATATTCACCTCGAAAAGGGAATGCACTGCGTCGACTGTCACTTCATTCAGGATTCGCATGGCGATTCCAAGCTGTATGGTGAAGTGCGCGCCGCCATTGAAATTCAATGTACCGACTGTCATGGCGATATCGATCGCAAGGCGGTCTGGGTCACTGATGGACGATTGCAGATGCGGACCACCGGGCCCGCCGCCGCCGGAAACCAGAAGGCCGGACCGGCCGCCGTCAACAGCCCCGACCGCAATAAGATCGGTCGCAACCTGATGACGATGCGGACCCCCTTCGGCAAGCGCCGATTCGAAGTCCGGGGCGATCGGGTCATCCAGAACTCGATGGTCGAAGAAAATCTGAGCTGGGAAGTCACCCAGGTCGCCGACACGATCAATCCCAAGAAGCCGCAATACAACGCCCTGTCGGCCTTGGCCAAAACGGTTCGATTCAATGCATCGGGCCAGTTCGAATGGGGCGATGTCCCCAGTGATCCCAACCAGTGCGCCCATGCCAACAGCAACGTGGGCTGTATTGCCTGTCATACCTCTTGGAACCCCAGTTGCTTCGGCTGTCACCTGCCGCAGAAGGCCACGAAAAAATCTCCCGACTTGCACAACGAGGGGGACGTGACGCGGAATATGATTCAGTACAACTATCAGACGTTGCGTGACGACGTCTTCATGATCGGCCGAGATGGCAATGTGACGGGTAACAAGATCGGCCCGACCCGCTCGTCGTGCGCCATCCACGTCGGTTCGTACAACATCAACCGCGAGTCGATCTACCCGCAACAGCAGACGATCTCGACCGAGGGACCCAGCGGCATCGCTTTCAGTTCGAACGTGCCTCACACCGTGCGCGGCCGTGGCGAAACGAAAACCTGTAACGCCTGCCATCTCTCGGAACAGGACGACAACAACGCCCAGATGGCCCAACTGCTCATGCAGGGGACCAACTCAACCAACCTGATCGGTCGCTATTGCTGGGTCGGCGCGGGTGACCATGGACTGCGCGGCGTCGTCGTTACCGAACGCGATGAACCGCAGGCCGTTATTGGCAGCACGCTGCACGAACTCGTGTACCCCGACCAATATCGCAAACACGTCAACCGCAATGGCAAGCTGAACCAGGTCTTCCGTCATCCCGGTTATGATGTCAGCGATACGGTGCTGCATCCGTTCCAGAAAGCCGAGATCCTGTCGTTGCAGGCTCGTGGCGAATATCTCTACGCCGCGTGTGGCGAAGCCGGTTTCCGCATCTTCGACATCGCCTTCATCGACAACAAGGGTTTTTCGCAGCGGATCACCACTGCCCCCACGTCGCCCATCGGCCAACAGTTTTATGTCCGCACGAAATATGCGACCTGTGTCGCCGCCCCGGCCACCATCGCCCCCGACCCCACACGCAAACATCGCGACGAGAATCACGAACCGTCGATTCACATGATGTATGCGTTTATCTATGTGACCGACCTCGAAGAAGGTCTGATCCTGGTGGGTGCCGGCACGTTGCTGGACGGGAACCCGGAAAACAACTTTGTCGAACGGGCCCTGACCTTCAATCCCGATGGATTGCTGTGTGGCGCCCGCAGCGTGACCATCGCCGGGACGTATGCGTACGTCTGCTGCAACGCCGGCCTGGTGGTGATTTCGCTGGATGACCCCACCAAGCCGCACGTCACAGCGGTCATCGGGAACGACTTCCTCAAAGATCCCCGTGCCGTCCAGGTACAGTTCCGGTACGCATTCGTCTGCGACTCGGAAGGGCTGAAAGTTCTGGATGTCACCGATCTGGCGTCACCCAAGCCAGTGTCCGTGTTGCCATTGGCCGATGCCCGCAATGTGTACGTGGCCCGGACGTATGCGTATGTCGCGGGTGGCAGCGAAGGCTTGATCATCGTCGACATCAAGAACCCCGCCCTGCCCCGCGTCGACCAGGTCTTCGACGCCTATGGACAGATCAATGACTTGAATGACGTCAAACTGGGACAGACCTACGTCAGCCAGTTTGCGTATCTGGCCGACGGCTGTAATGGTGTGCGGGTGGTGCAACTGACCTCACCCGAGACGAAAGGGAACGATGGCTTCAGCCCGCGGCCGACGCCGCGACTGATTGCCACCCATCCGCTGGGCAAGAACGCCCGGGCCCGCGCGATTTCGGAAGGGGTCGACCGCGACCGTGCCGTCGATGAATCGGGAAACCACATCGCCGTATTTGGCCGAGTCGGTGCCCGTCCGCTGTCGCTGGCCGAGCAGCAGAAACTGTACCTGCGGCCGAATGGCCAAATCTGGAAGTCGCCGGACCTCGCACCCGACTACGAGATCCGCGACCCGCGGGAACGGGAGATTGAACTGCACCACCGGATCGAAGCCCACTTCGGCAGAAGCGCGTTGCGCCAAGCCCGAAAATAGGGACCGTACAACCAGGCAACGAACACTTGGTCAGTTGCGCGGTCCGCCAGTTCGTCGCGTGGGCTTCAGCCGACGCGGTACGTGACGCCATTTCGACTGGCACGAGCGATCCTGGATCCCACCGCCGCGTCGCAACCGTCGGGCCACTTGATAATCGCCTGCTCACACATGAGGCGTGACGCGTGTGGCGACTCAAGCCACCACCACGAACATGACCAAAGATTCCCGTTTTCTCATGCTGGCTGCCGACACCCACAACGCCGGATTCCAACATGGTGGGTGTCACATCCTGTTACCGTTTTCAAATTGCCAAAGATCACGCCACCCACGCCACATCTCGCAGCACACACCGCTCTCGCTACGACACGCTCTCTGCCAGCCCCACCCCGACACCTCGTTCCCGTGCTTTGCGGATGAGCTTCCGCTCCCGTCGGGCCTGCTTCCGCCGTTCGCGTCTCGTGAGCGGTGCCGTGGGAGCCAAACCGCGACTTTTGGCGGAGTTCTCCAAAGATTCCGGATTTCGCGCGGCCGCCGCGCCTCCGTTCGAACGCTTTACGGAAAAGAGTTATCCACAGATTTTCAAGATTTCCGCAGATTAAAGAAAAAACGGGGTAACGACCGGGTCGAAAGCGGCGTCCCATAACCGTCAGCAACAAAGCAGCAACCGCAGCTCGCGTCGGGCGTTTTACGGATGGGAAAAGACCGTCGAGTAGAGAAGAGGCGCACGGCAGGATGTCAGGAAAGACGTCCTCGTGTTTCCACAACCCTCTCTGAAATTCCGTACGGCGGGTTTTCCCCAGTACGGCTTCAAACGAGAAGTCCGTCGCGACCTTCGCCGGGGGGATACCCCAACTTA
>JAFEBR010000288.1 GCA_018242565.1 Planctomycetota bacterium
CGCCCGGAAGCACGCGAGATCATTGCCGGTCTGCGAAAACGAGGTGTCAAACACATCGAGATTATCTCGGGCGATCACGAAGGCCCCACCAAGAAACTGGCCGAGCGGTTGGGGATGGACATTTACTTCGCCGGCGTTCTGCCCGCCGACAAAGCGAGTTACGTCGAAAAACTGCAGAACGAAGGCAAGAAGGTGTGCTTCGTCGGCGACGGGATCAACGACTCGATCGCGCTCAAGAAGGCCAACGTTTCGATTTCGCTTCGTGGTGCGTCATCGATCGCCACCGACACCGCGCATATCGTGTTCATGGAAGAGAGTCTCGCCAAGCTGTGCGAATTGCGAGACATTGCCCGCAGTCTCGATCGCAACGTGATGCGAAGCTGGACGATGATTCTGATTCCCAACGCCCTGTGTATTCTGGGGGCGTTCACGATGGGCTTTGGCGTGATGGCCTCGGTGGTCACCAACAACGTGGCCGCGCTGGGGGCCCTGGCCAACGGTATGATGCCGCTGCGACGCATCAAGCAAGAATTGGCCGCCGAAGAGGAAGCCGAGGAAAACCGCGTCCTCGACGATCACGAACCGACGCAGCGCATGCTGGAAGCCGAATTCTCTCTGGTGGAAGAACGTAAACACGAAGCCGAGATGGCCGGCACGACGACCTGAGATGTCGGGGCTGACTGCTGGCGGATTGTTTGTGGCTCGGCCATCTGTGTATGATTACATCCCGACCGTGTTGAGCGGGCTGACACAACAGGAGCCCGCCTGAACGTAGAGCTTTCTTTCGGGAGTCGGAATGATGACGGCAGAATTCGTTCGCGAGATGTGCGACAAGTTTCGCACGGGATTCGTCAAGATCTGCGTGACGATCGGCTCGGTTTTGATTGCGTTCACCATCTCGGCACTGCTATTGCCGATGGCACTGGGAGTGTTGTTGCTGGCGTGGGCTCAGCGTGCGACGCAACGCCATGAAGAACCCGCCAACGTCATCGTCGTTCCTGCCACGGTTGTCTGATCGATTCCGTGAATTGGCTTCGGCAGTTGTTGCTGCCTGCGCGTAAATGCACGGGGGGCTGGCCCTGTCCGCCCCTGCCAACGCCTTTCGTTGCAGTGCGCTCGAGATCGTGGAACGGACACGGGCAATTCAAGCACGACACTGGGTGGCGATGAAAGGCTGACGCGGCTGGTCGCGTTTCGAGAATCCACGCATTCAAGGCGCGGATCGCCGTGTTGTGAAAAAGTCATTCGCCGGTACGCGGCACGCCCGGACAGATCCCGACGGGCCGGTAACCGCCGCTCGGAACGCGACGTGATCCGAAGGTTTGACCCACGGTGCGTTGTGACTCAGCAATGGCCACCACTTGTGTTGATGCGCTGCCCGACTGTAAAGGCCCGGCGAAGTTGGCTATCTCGTGAGAATCTGCCGGCGCCGTGAAATCTCAGCTTCCGTGGCCAGGCGAGCGGTTTTCCAATCGTGACCCGTTTTCGAAAAGCTGATGCGACACCGTCGTTCCATGACTTCGCAAGTCATCAGCCAGACAGACAATTCTTCGTCTGTCATGTCGCTGACTCTGCGTTCCGATAATTGGCCCAGGATTTTAGACAGATTGAAAGCGTTCATGGCGAGAAATTCAACAAGAGGTTCGATTCCCAATTCGCGAATAGTCAGTGCTGTTGTCTGACTCTCGATTGTGTGTTTGGCTCCCAGGGGCGGGGGAGATCAGTCCTGCGACATCGATAACGAAATGTGGCAATGTGGTCCGGTTGTAACGCCCTGTCTGGTTCCGTGTGAGGTGTCGCGCGCTCAGCAAAGGGGGATTGAATGGGCCGAGAATTCACGGGCCACGGGCCACGAATTCTCGATGAGGCTGGGGCTCGTAAAGGGTGCCCGACGGCTGAAATTCAAGGTGGAATTCCCGTTGACACATTTCAGGGGCAGGCCTAAACTTCGGCCGCTGCGACCCGGGGGGGCGGTCTGTCAATGCGCCTCATGGGCGGGATGGAATTGCGTGTCTGATCGAACTCAAAAGGTCCGTCTGCATCGTCGAGAGTGTCTGTGGACACTCTTCGTCAGCAGTCTGGGGCTTGCCGGGTGCTCACTGTTCGACGGCACTCCCGAGACGACGCATACCACGAGCAATCGCTTGCCTCCCTTGCGTCCGCCTCCAGGCGCCATGCAGTTGGATGTGGCCTACCTGGAATGGCCGGCCGACGATCAGCGTTTGGGACAAGACTTGTGGAAATATGTTGACCAGGTCGGTCCCCTCGAAGCCGAGACGCGCAGCCGTTTACGCCAGAACGGATTTCGCGTCGGAGTCGTCGGCACCAACCCGCCGTTGGTGCTGCAGCGAATGATCGGAATGAAATCGGATTTCGCTTTGGAACCCGAGGCCGAACAAGCCAAGCAGATTTCCGGCCGGAGCTTCATGCTGGTCTCGGGATCTGAGTCGGATGTGCAAGTCAGCAATGCCTATCCGGTGTGCACGCTCCAACTGCAGCAGGGGGGCGAAGCGGAACCTCGGACCTTCATGAATGCGATCTGCAAGTACCGCATCAAGGCCTATCGCATTCAGGATGGTTGGGTGAAATTGGAATTCACGCCACAGATTCACCACGGTGATGAGCAGTTACGGCACGAGATCGGTGAAAATGGCTGGACGCTGCAGACCGCGAAGCTCACGGAAACGTTTCGTCCGCAACGCTTCACGATTGAATTGAAGACGGGTGAGATGGCCTTGGTGACCTGCGAAGAAAACGCCGAGGGAACATTGGGCCAATTCTTCTTTCGCGGGCCGGCAGTACTCGGGCAAAACGGGCAAAACCGGGAGCAGGTCGTTGATCCCATGTTCGGCGTGGAAACGCAGTCGTCGCAAGAACCGGGTTATCCGATCCAGAGATTACTCCTCGTCCGCCTGGCGGGGATGGATCAGTCGACCGGCAAGCGCTGACCGATTTCCCGATGTGCATCGCCATTGACGTTTGTCATCGTCAGGGGCTCTCATATCGCCACCCAACCCTCGTTGGATGTCATCGCATTTCGCCCGGCGGATCGAATCGCAGTAGGCCAAACGTCTCGGGATGTGGCTCTGCCGTGGCGGGATGACTCCAACTGGCCAGACCGATTGCGGGGGTGATCCGCGTCACCCCCACGGCCCAGACGACCCCCTTGCCGGGAACGTATGGCACCAGTTCGTCCAGCGGAATGGCCGCCTCAACTCGCCATTCGCTGTCGTCGCCCATCACGGCCACAAACCATTTGGGATTCCAGTTTGTGTCATGCCAGCAGGAGTCGTTCGTGCAGCCGCGTTGATCAACCGTCAGGTTGAAGCTGGTGGCATAATCACGATCGACATCCAGCGATACGACGATCCGATCGAACTCCGACAGATCTTCATCATGTTTCCGGACCCCCGCAAACGCTCCATCGGTCCGAAACCCGGGTACGCGCGGAAGCTTGGCGGCGAAGTACAGATACTCAGAGTCATAACACAGAAAGGCCTCGGCTTTACCATCCGCGGCGGCTGTTGCCGTCGGCTTCAGCGGTAATGGAAACCCATTCTCCCAGCAGGCGTCCGACAGGACTCCATCGAGCGCCGGGCGTTGGGTTGTAAAATTACAGCGAGTCACCGGACTTGTGGGTGGGTTGCTGACGTCCGTCAGCCACAATTCGCCTCGCGCCGCCTGTGCCCACGGAGTACCCGAATCAGTATTGGCAAAGCGTTGAAAAATCGCATCGGCTTTCAGATGGGATGTCCTTTGCCGCAGCAGGGACGCCAGCGGGAATTGAACACTCGGGTCAGCAGCCAGGGCCGGATCACGACGCATGAGTTCGGCGTATTGTCGCATGGCTCGAGTCCGCCAGTAGCGTTGTTTGCGTTCGAGATCCCGATGCACAATTCGCCGTTCGGCGATGGGCCGATTCTCTTTGCCGGGAGTGGCCACCTCATTTTCCAGGATGGGCTCCGGCTCATCATCATCACTGGTGAAGACGGTCCGCTGGATTTTCTGCGATTGCTTTTTCAATTCCTGATCGGCGTATTCGACCGCCGCAGCCACTGTCAGATCGGGACGCGTCTGTTGTTTGCGCGACTCGGTGGACGTCTTGCGAACCCGCCGCCACGTCATTTCACTGCTGCCCCAGGCCTGCATTAACCGTTGTATGGCCCGCACCGAGGCTGGTTCGTCGGGAAATTTCTCGGTCAGTTCTGACAGGGCCAATTCGGCCAGTTCCCAGTAGCCGTTTTCCTCGTAGCGTTCGGCCAGGTGCAACAATTGCCAGGCCGCATCGGCATCCGAAAGTCCGCGGGACAGGCCGGGTAACTGGGCGATCAATTGACCGGCCTGCCGATCGTCATTCAGCATCTTGTCAGAATACGAGGCGAAGTTTCGAAGTTTCTGAATGGATTTCAGGCGACCTTCAAGTTGCGAGTCATCAATGCTGGCGAGGGCCCGCCGTGCCGGGCCACCGGCCGTCAGGGCGATGCCGGCAAACATTCCACCTGCGCCATTGGCGGACTTGGTGGCAGATGGTGTCGCCGATTCGCGGGGCGAGGTCTTGCGTTTGTCGCTGGATTCTGTCCAAAGCTTCAGAGATTCCTTGCGCGTGCGCAGGGCCGTGTCGCCCAGGAACAATCCTTCGGCGGTCGCTGCAACGACCTGAGCCGTTTCTCCCACATGCGGCAAGTAGCGGTACGGTTCCAGATTGATCTGGCCGGTCGTACCCGTTGGCAGCCGCAAATAGGTTTTTTGAACGGTCCATGGTTCCAGGCCGGCCAGGTCCTGGTGTTCGAGGAACACGGTTGGATCAGCGGCTTGCGCGACTGCCTTTTGAGCCGCTTCCGCCACGAGTTTCTCCAGCGGTCCCGCCGATTCTGGTTGGTCGAGGATCAGTACGCTCGGTTTCCAGGTACGAATTTGTCGGACGATCTGCCCGGTCAACACCTCATCCAGGTGGTTTTCGGTACGTCGATTCCATTCCTGGACGAGACGGTCGAAGTCTTTATCCAACCCGGGAATGGATAAGCGTAATTGCCAGCCGAGCTTGCCCTGAGAGCCCCCCGCCCGGGTCACCGCTTCGTGAAAACGATCGGCCGCTTCGGCATCGTTGAGGCTGGCCTCGGTCGATTCTTCGCGGGACACGACAGACACGACGCTCCGGTAGCCGAGTTCAGCCGACATTTCCGCGATAAACCCCAGCGAGACCTGGTCGAGGCGTCCATAGAGCGACAACAGGGCCGCGCGACGGCCTTCGCCATGCTGAACCTGCCAGGTCCGTCCGCCATCAATTGTTCGCGCCATGGTTCCCAGCGCGCCGACGCACCACCCGTGTTGAGGCGAGGCGAAAAACAGCTTTTCGAGCGGAACCGTAATTCCCGTGCGCTGCTTCTGCCAGGACTTGCCGGCATCGGGGGAGTGCCAGACCATGCTGCCTGGATTTCCAGCCACCCAGACATGCTGATCTCGGCAGCAGACGGTTTGAAAATCAAAGGTCTCGCGAATTCCCGCCGGCAGCGGGCGCTCGGGCTGCTGCCAGACTACCCCGTCGTTTTCGGTGCGCAGGACCATCCCACCGTCGCCCACCAGCCAGCCGCTGCGACCACGATCGAGCGCAATGGCGTTGCGATTTCGAGTGCCGAGCCGTTCGAATCGAGGCATGGTAACGTGACGCTCGAGCGCAACCCCCAGGCTGTCGCGGACTCCCACGAGAATTCCCGCATCCAGATTCAGGAACTCTGCTCCCAGCCATCCGGGGGCAGCTTTCCCCGGCAGGCTGCGCCAGGTCTTTCCCCCATCTTCGGTGATGTACACACCGCTGGGCTCTGTTCCCGCCCCTTCGCCAATGGCAACCCCTTCTTCGAGGCTAAAGAAACGGATCTTACGCAATCGCGGAAGCTGGACTTTACCGGCGGTGATCTGTTTTTCTGCGGTTTGTACCCCGAGATGCTGTCGTCGCTCACCCGGAGCCGACAAGATCGGCGGTCGGCCGACCAGCGGTTTCCAGGTCAGGCCCCCATCATTGGTTGCGAGAATGACGCCATACGATCGTCCCGTAAATGGAATGGTTCCCCCGCCGGCGACCCAGCCGACTTTGTCGCTCAAGAAGCAGACCGAGCGCAGTGGACACTGGACTCCGCTGTTCTGCAGCACCCAGGAATCGCCGCCGTCTTCCGAGTGCCAGATCACTCCCTGATCGCCTACGGCCCAGCCTCGCTTGATGCCCACGAATTGTACGTCGTGCAGGTTGGCGTCATCGTCCAGCGCTGTCGGTTCTCGCAGGCTGGGGCGTTGAGGGGGCGGATCAGGAATCGCATCTTCTTCCTCGGCCCGCACGAGACCTGGAACTCCGAGAAATCCGACGACAAGGAGTGCCAGAACGAACAACCGGGGGCCGAAGCCGAGCCGGGACGGGCACGAGCAGTCCGCCCTCACAACGCGGTATTGGTCGGTCCCGGTGGCCCTCAACGGGCCAGACGAATCCTGTAAGATCGATGCCCCGCAACGTGGGTTCGTCGCCATATCTGTCGACTCCATGACGGCTTTTCAGATCCTGATCCTTCAGGTCTGTCATCCGCACGATTAGAAACGGCGGAAATCTAGCAGGAATGGGCCTTTTACGGAGGGCCGATTTGCAACTGGGCTAGCCCCTGTTTTGGCCCGTCTGCTATATACCGCCGCGAAGTTTCCTACGACCTGGCGAGCCTGAACATGTCCACCGAATTGGCGTCCCGAAAACCGTTAACCAAATGGATGAAATTTGTCCTGCGATTCGTCGCGGTGTTTAACGTGTGTGCCGGACTGTTCATGCTGATCGGCTACCACGAGACGTACAAAATCATCGGGATGGAAAAGCCGGCCATTCAGTTTCCCATTCAACTCGTCGGGATCCTCGTCGGCTTGTTCGGCGTGGGGTATTACCTGGTGGCCCGCAATCCGCTGGAGAATCGCAACGTTCTCGTGCTCGGATTCTGGAGTAAGTTCCTGGGTTCATGCCTGGGGACGCTCTACGTTGTGCAGGGGAAGTTGCCACCGCAATTTGTAGCGGTGTACTTCTTCGCCGACGTGATCTACCTGCCCCCCTTTTACCTCATCATGCGGCGGTTAAGTGCCGTCGCCCGCGAGCGAGAAAAGGCCAGCCCCGCCTGACCACCCAAGCCGGGACGCAACCGTCAGTTCCTGGCACCGGGAGTTTCTGGCCGAATGACACCCGAGTGGTGATCCGCTTGGCCCGTGAAACAGACAACGCACGGCAGAATTCTGCCGTGCGTTGCGATTTTTGAAGGGACGCGTCAGCGGATCAGGCCGCGCGTGAGCCGTCGTGAACGAAGAGTTTCTCTTCGCCCCGCACCACGGCTGGCGTCACGACGTATTTCTTGCCGGCTTCTTGTTCCGGAAGTTCGAACATGATGTCGAACATCAGGGACTCGACGACGCTCCGCAGACCGCGGGCTCCGGTATCTTTTGCTTTGGCAACGCGGGCGATTTCCCGCAGGCTTTCCGGAGTGAATTCGAGATGGGCGTTTTCCATTTCGAAGAACTTCTGGTACTGACGAACCAGCGAGTTCCGCGGTTCGGTCATGATGTGCATCAGGTCGTCTTCGGACAACGGCGAGAGCGGGCTGATGACAGGCAGGCGTCCCACCAGTTCCGGGATCATGCCGAACTCGATGATGTCATCGACGCAGGCCTGGGCGACGAGATTGCCGCGCTGTTCTTCCGCGTCGCGGGGGCTCGATTCGGTCCCGAATCCAATTGTCTTCTTGCCCAACCGTTTGGCGATGATGTTCTCGAGGCCGACAAACGTTCCGCCGCAGATGAACAGAATGTTGGTCGTGTCCATCTGGATGTACTGTTGTTCGGGATGCTTGCGTCCCCCCTGGGGGGGAACGTTGGCGACGGTCCCTTCGAGCATTTTCAGCAAGGCCTGCTGGACCCCTTCGCCGGAAACATCACGTGTGATCGAGACGTTCTGGCTGGTCTTGCCGATCTTGTCGATTTCGTCGATGAACAGAATCCCGCGCTGGGCCGCTTCGATGTCGAAATCTGCGGCATGCAGCAGTTTCAGCAGCAGGTTTTCGACGTCTTCGCCGACGTAGCCGGCTTCGGTCAGCGTGGTCGCATCGCCAATCGCAAAAGGCACCTGCAGAGCGCGGGCGAGTGTCCGGGCCATCAGGGTTTTGCCGCATCCCGTGGGGCCGATCAGCAGAATGTTCGACTTTTCAATTTCGATGTTGTTGTCAGCGTCTGCCGACAGCATCAGGCGCTTGTAGTGGTTGTGAACGGCAACCGCCAGAATTCGCTTGGTAATTTTCTGTCCGACCACGTAGGCGTCGAGATGTTCGACAATTTCGCGTGGCGTGGGGACTTTCGAGAACAGCTTTTGGGGTCCACCGCGCCGCCGTTTTTCCTGGTCGAGGATGGACTGGCAAAGT
Source organism: Planctomycetota bacterium (assembly GCA_018242565.1). GTDB lineage: Bacteria > Planctomycetota > Planctomycetia > Planctomycetales > Planctomycetaceae > JACQFH01. The sequence goes on from JAFEBR010000288.1 coordinate 8,430, forward strand.
TCGATGCATTCGCCGCAGATGTAAACGTCTCCGGGGCCTTCCACCAGCGGACCGACTTCACGGTAGCTTTTGCGGCAGAATGAGCAGTTGGCGTTCTTTTTGCCGGTTGCACCACGGTTGCTCGTACTAAAGTCTTTACCAGTTGGCATCAGCGTTCCCTAGGGCCTGGAGTCAGCACGGCGAGGATGATTGAGACGTCAATTCCGCAAGACAATCGGCGACAAACGGTAAGACATGAAGATCGAGCACTCGGCGCCCGATCGGCAAAGTCTGCCTAATCTTTCGGGTCCGCTTCGCGTTTCGGTTCGGAGTTGCCGCCGATCCGAGACGCCATGCGGCCCTTGATAATTCGGTATTCTTCATCGGTAAGCTCACCCCGGCTGTGCATTTCCCGATATTCGGTGAGCAAATCATGGGCAGAGTCGTCAGGGCCGTCATTCTCGCGCATCCACGACCGGATCAGATAAACCGCTACGGCCAGAACCAGAATTAATGCCGAGACCCCGAGCAGGGGATAAATCGCCTGATGCCAGACATCCGACGCATGAAATCGACCACCCAAAGTGACGCCTCTGACTGAGCATCAAAATCCTGGAATTTATACCACTGAGGCATTATCCGCAGTCCGTAAGGATCGGGCAAGCCCCAACCGACCGGCCGAGCAGATCGGCCGTCAGCCGCGGACGGCCTGCGACCACCTTGAGAAAGCCCCGCGGAATTCTGTGCTGTGCCCGCGGGGAACACGCAATGTCTCTCCAGATCAACGAATCGGCAGGCCGGCCACTTGGGCCGGCGATGCGAACAGGCTGGTTGGCAATCTGTAAGGGATTCTGACAGGCAATCGACGACCAGCGGGCCAGCGCCTGGGAGGCCAGGTCGAGCTGCCGTCCCCTGTTCGGCACGGATGGGACTTGAGTTTTTCCAGCCGTCACTTCAACGAATGTTCAATAGTATGTTTTCGGACAAGGTTCCGTTAGGATGGGTGACCTCGTTGACCCACCGGACTCAGGCACCGCGCTCCCGCCACTGAATTTCCCAATTTCCGCGAACAGGGAGAATACATGTCGCAACCGACTGAAGACCCCGTCCTGCGCAGCGCCCGACGCGAGGCGGTGGTTGTGTTTCTGATTTGGCTGGCCGCCTTACTCTACACGGTCCCGTATTGTTACCTGAATGGCTACAACCGATCCGTCGAGAGTCTCAAATTCGTCTGGGGATTTCCCGACTGGGTCTTCTGGGGGATTTTCGCTCCCTGGACGGTTTGTGTCATCGTGTCGTTGTATTTTGGCCACCAATTCATGAAGGACGAAGATTTGGGTGAAGAGTTGCCCGAGCAGGAAGATGAACTCGGACTGGGGGGTGGGTGATGACAAGCCTCAGTTCTGCACTCGTGTTGGCCGCCCCCGTACTCACGCCACCCCAGGTTGGGTATGGGACCCTCTTCGCTTTAGTCATCTTCATTGTCGCCTCGATGTACATCGGCGTCCTTGCCAACAAGGCCATGTCGTCGGGGGCGTTCATGAAGGGCTTCTTTCTCGGTAATCGCGGTCTGGGGGCCTGGGCACTGGCGTTGACGGCGACCGTACAAAGCGGCGGAACATTTATGGGCTTTCCGTCGCTCGTTTATACCCATGGCTGGATCGTCGCCTTGTGGATTTGTGGCTACATGGTCGTCCCGATCACGGGCTTCGGGATCCTGGGCAAACGGATGGCCCAACTCTCTCGAAAGACCGGTGCGTTGACGGTTCCTGACCTGTTCCGGGCCCGGTTCAACAGCCCCGCTTTAGGGCTTACGGCTTCGCTGTTCATCATGTTTTACATGTCGTTCATGATGGTCGCCCAGTTCAAATCGGGCGCCCTCGTGATGAAAATCGCCTGGCCCGCCAGTGGGTCACTGGCTCTTTCGGAAGACGCCACGCAATACAAATTGACGACCGACAAGCTGGCCGGTTTGGAACTGCCGGCGGAAGTGCGGGACAAGGTCGCTGCGTTTGCCGACCAGGACTTTGCCAACGAAGTCGAGTTCAAAGCGGCCTTGAAAGAGAAACTGGCCGATGGCGAATTCACGGCCCACCAGTCCAAAATCGTAGCCGCGGCGTCTCCCATCGACTGGCTGTTCTATCTGGGGTTGGGAATTTTCACGCTGACGGTGGTCGGCTATACGATGCTGGGCGGGTTTCTCGCCGCGGTTTGGACCGACCTGTTCCAAAGTGTGATGATGCTGGTGGGGGTCGTCTTCCTGCTGATTCTGGCTGTCACGGCGGTCGGCGGCATGGAGACCGCGACCGTTGAAGCGGTCAGCAAAACCGGTCCCGGGTTTGTCTTCGGGCCGGGTTTCGATCCAACCAACGACGGTCGGGAATACTTGCCGTTGGGGCTGGCGGTCTCCTTCTTCTGGGTCTGGGTGTATGCGGGGGTCGGTTCACCGGCTGGAATGGTCCGCATCATGGCCGGAAAAAGTACGGAGGTCATTCGCAAGTCGATCTTCCTGCTCAGTGGTTACAACTACCTGATTTACCTGCCGCTGGTTGTCATCTGTATCTGTGGCCGGGCATTGATTCCCGATCTGCCTCCCGGGAAGACCGACGAGATCATTCCGCGTCTGGCGATGCTCACCACGGCGAAACTGCCCATGGGCTCTTTCCTGGCAGGATTGATTCTCGCCGCGCCCTTCGGTGCGGTGATGGCGACCGTCAGTTCGTATCTCGTGGTGATTGCCTCGGGACTCGTTCGCGACGTGTATCAACGGTTCATCAATCCTCAAGCTGGTTCCCATGATCTGCGACGACTGTCGTACATGGCGATGATTGGAGTGGGGGCGATCGCCGTGCTGGCCAACATCAAACCGGTGGCCTATCTGCAGGCGATTGTGGTGTTCAGCGGAACGGGTGCTGCCGCGACCTTCTGTATGCCGGCACTGATGATTGCCTTCTGGCGCAGAACAACGGTGGCCGGGACCCTGTCGTCGATGTTTGGTGGCGCGGGAACCATGCTGGTGCTGTACGTCCTCGGGTTCTCTGGTTATGGGGCAGACCGGCGGATTGGCAGCGTCACCACATTTCGCCCGTACTTCCTGCTGGACCTCGACCCCATGCTCTGGGGATTGCTGGTGTCGTTTTTAGCCGGAGTCATTGTCAGTTTGCTGACGACGCCTCCCGATGCGGCCCTGGTCTCGAAGTTATTTGATGCCGAAGAGTCTGGCAGCACGCCTGCCACAAAACCGGCCTGACGGATTTCCCACTCCGACTTTCATTGAAGAGGTCTCATGGAAACGGCGAAGACTGGCAACTTCGGCAAGTGGATGGCCCTGATTGCAGCGCTGCTGGGCTGGTTGTTCGACGGCGCTGAAATGGGTTTGTTCTCGATGGTGGGCCGTGCCGCCATTCAAGACCTGATGGGGTTCGGAACCAGTCCCACTAAAGAGCAGGAAGGCTTGATCGCCTTCTATTTCGGGATTGTGATCGCCGTCTTTCTGGTCGGTGCCGCAACCGGGGGCGTGCTGTTTGGCTGGCTGGGTGATCGCATCGGTCGGGTGCGGGCCATGTCGCTGTCGGTTTTAACGTACGCTCTCTTCACCGGACTGTGTGGTCTCGTCAAACGTCCGGAGCAAATTGCTGTGCTGCGGTTCATCGCCGCATTAGGCATGGGGGGCGAATGGTCGCTGGGGGTGGCATTAGTGATGGAAGTCTGGCCCAATCGCTCGCGCGGCTTGATGGCGGGTTTGATTGGGGCCGCTGCCAATGTGGGCTATTTTCTCGTCGGTATCGTCGGATTGGGCCTCAATCGAGTTCTCGAAACGTTGAAGGTCTGGTTGCTCGCCACTGGGTTGGCCGAAAATTCGGTGGATGCTCTGGTAGCCTTCAAGGGCTGGCGATTGATGATGCTGCTGGGATGTACGCCGGCTTTGCTGACGTTTTTCTTTCGGGTGTTCGTCCCCGAATCACATAAGTGGGAACAAGAAAAGGGTTCGGGTTCGACGTCTCACTGGCAGACCCGCGATCTGTTGGGAGTGCTGATTGGTGCGATCGGACCGGGGCTGATTGTGTTCGTCTGGGCTTGGAAGTTCTCGAACGACTGGTCCTCCGGAGAGATTGCGGCGGTCCGCATTGCCGGCTCTGTCGTGGGATTGGCGATTGCCACATACGGATATCTCTGGCCGGTGCGGCGGTATGTCGCTCGCTACACGGCGGAGCGCGGTGCGCCGACGGCGATGTCCCGCAAGATCATTGGTCGCATGCTGCTGGCGGCCGGGTTGTCGGGCATCGCTCTGATGGGGACCTGGGCTTCGACACAATCGGCACCGAACTGGGCCGACAAACTGACAGGGGGCAAATTCAATTCGCGGGAGTACACGCAGATCTTTCTGGCGTTGGGGGCTTGCTTCGGCACGATTGTGGCCGCGTTGGCGGGCGACAAGTTTGGCCGCCGCATCGTCTACTGCCTGATGTGCATCATGTCGCTGGCCTCGGCTCTGTGGCTGTTCAACATGAATTCCGAATATGGTGAGGGATGGAGCTTCCTCACGTCGGTCTTCATTGCCGGGGCGTGCACCGCCTCATTCTATGGCTGGCTGCCGCTGTATCTGCCCGAATTGTTTGAAACCAACGTGCGAGCGACAGGGCAGGGGTTCGGGTTCAACTTCGGCCGCATCCTCGCGGCTGTGGGCGCGTTGCAGGGCGGGGTGCTGAATACCATGTTTCCGAACGATCAGGTGATCTTCGGAATGACCTTTAAGGGGGGGTATCCGCTGGCCTGCAGTACGATGAGCCTGATTTACTTGATCGGCATCGCATTCATCTGGCTGGCCCCCGAAACCAAGGGCCAGCCGTTACCCGAATGACTTTGGCCTGTCGAGACGACCGGGGGATTAACCCCAGAATCGATCGCCGTGCCAGTTCAGATCGGGCTGGGTGACGACCTCGATGTCTCCGTTGACGCTGGCTTTGCAGGCCAGGCGGAGTTCTTTTTCATTCCCCAGACGGGCAAAAAACGTGAGTGGCCCGGCCAGCAGACGCAGTTTTTCAAAGAGCCCCTGGCGGCTGACGTTTTCGGCCCCCTTCGCGATATGCACCCGGCAACTGGCACATTGGCCCAACCCCATGCAGTTGACGTATTGGTGAACTCCTGGGTAGAGCTCAATCCCTTCCTTCATGGCGACCTTGCGCAAATTCGCCCCGGGCTCGACTTCTACGACTTTCTTCTCTTTAACAAATTTGATTTTCGGCATGGAGTCTCGTTCCGCAACGAAATTAGGACAATAACGATGGCCAGGGGGGGGCCGTTCAATCGCCATGATAGGTTGCTGGAATCTGGATTTCCAGCGCTCGCCTGTACGGGGGCGTTCCTTGCCAATTGCCTCCCATTCCGTTTGAATGTCGCACAACAAGCTCCTGCCTGAGAGGTATTTCCGATGAATCTGCAAATTGCGACCACTCCCTGGACCACCGCGGCTGGCGACTGGTTGATTGTCCCCGTCGCCGAAGGTTGCGAACTTACAGGCCCCTTGGGCCAGCTCAACGATGCCCTGGGCGGGTGGATTGCCCGGATTCGCGAGTCGCAGGACTTCGTCGGCAAGCTCGCGGAAACCGCGGTGAGTGTGACTCCCGCGGGAATTGCAGCGAAACGCCTGCTGCTGGTGGGCTTGGGAACCCCGCAAAAACTCACAGAAGCCGGGCTTTATAAAGCGCTGGCGACCGCTGCGCGGGCCGTCTCTGGTAAGAAGACCGAACGTGTGGTCGTGGCTCTGGGGGCCGAGATCGACGCGGCGGAAGCCTTGCGCCGCTCTCGGACAGCCGCCACCGCGTTTGCGGTCGGTTGTGTCGGCCAGGATCTCTACCGGAACGAAAAGAAGCGATTTCCGTTCGAGATGGTTGAGATTCTGCTGCCCGCTGGACTCGATGCCCAGACGTTGCAGCCGGCTGTCGATGCGGGACTCGTGTTGGGGGATTCGATCAACCTGGCTCGTGAGTTAGTCAATCAACCGGCACAAGTCATGTACCCGGAAAGTTTCGCGAACCGGGCAGTGGCGCTGGCCCGCGAATTTCAGTTGGGTTGCGAAGTGCTCGATCAGCCCGCCCTGGAAAAGGAAAAAATGGGGTCGCTGCTGGCCGTCGCGGCCGGCAGTGATCGTCCGCCACGCCTGGTGGTCCTCGAACACAAGGCCGCCGCTCCTGGTGCTCCGGTGTTGGCGCTGGTCGGAAAAGGAGTGACCTTCGACAGCGGCGGTTTGTCGCTGAAGCCGACCGATGGCATGCTCACGATGAAGTGCGACATGGCGGGGGCCGCGACCGTCCTCGCGACCATGGTCGCCATCGCCCGGCTCAAGCTGCCGGTCCACGTCATCGGCTTGATGGGCCTGGTCGAAAACATGACCGGCGGTTCCGCAATGAAACTCGGAGACGTCCTCACGGCCCGCAGCGGGGTCACGATCGAAGTTCAGAATACTGATGCGGAAGGACGCCTGGTGCTGGCGGATGTCCTCGACTACGCCGTCTCCAAGGGAGCCGATCGGATTGTGGATCTGGCGACACTCACGGGGGCCTGCGTCGTGGCGTTAGGCGAAGAGGTCGTCGGTGCCATGAGCAACAATCAGGAATGGTGTGACCAGGTCTTGAACGCCGCGAAAGCGGTCGGTGAAGACATCTGGCAACTGCCGATGTTTCCGCATTACGACGAGCTCATCAAGAGTGACGTGGCCGATATCCGCAACGTGGGCGGCCGCTGGGGGGGCGCCATCACCGCCGCGAAATTCCTGGAACGATTTGTCAAAGAACGACCGTGGGTGCATCTCGATATCGCCGGGCCCGCATTCGCGGCCAGCGACAAGCCGCATCGCGAAGGGGGCGGAACCGGCTGTATGGTTCGGACGCTCGTGGAACTGGTCAGCCGCAGTGCGTGAATTCAGCTCTCGATGGGCTACTGTTCGAAACCCAACCGACCCGCTTAAGTTTTTCAGTTAACAATTCAACCGCATTCAATCTGCCATGCCTGACTCCTCATCTGCCGCCGGTATCACCTGGAATCTCGCCGATCTTTACGCGGGAGTTGACGATCCGCAGATCAACCTCGATCTGGAGAAGTGTGCCCGGCTGTGTACCGACTTCGCGGCCCGGTATCGGTCGCTGTTTGAAACGGCCGGAGCCTTGACGGCCGCCGCGCTCGAGACGGCGCTTCGCGAATACGAACAGATCTGCCTCATCATGAGTCGCCTGGGTTCGTACGCTGGGCTGGTGACAGCCGCCGATACGATGAGCGACGCCGGACGCCGGCTCGAAGATCGCATTCAGCAGCAACTGGTGGATTTGGGAAACCAGTTGACCTTTTTCGACATTGGCTGGCTGGAAGTTCCCGACGAAACGGCCGCCGCGTTGATGGGGCAGCCCGCACTGGCGAACTATCGGCACTATCTGGCGGCCAGTCGACGGTATAAGCCGCATACCTTGAGTGAGCCGGAAGAACTGTTGCTCAACCAGAAGTCGCTGACGGCCCGAACCGCCTGGACGACGCTGTTCGACGAATACGTGGCCTCGCTGGAATACACGCTCGATTACCAGGGCGAGCAGCGCACCTTGACTCAGCCGGCGATTCTTGCGTTGAACTACGATCCCGACCGTGAGTTGCGGAAAGCGGCCCAGGCCTGCTTCTTCGCCGAGTTGTCGCGACACGAACTCGTGCTCACCAACATCTTCAACGTGATCGCCCAGGACCACGCGTTGAACGATCAGATTCGGCACTACGATTCGCCCATGAGCAGTCGGCACCTGGCCAACGAAGTCGCTCCCGGCGTAGTTGAGCAGATGCAGTCGGCGGTGGAAGCGAACTACGACATTGCCCATGAGTATTACCGGCTGAAGGCGCGATTGCTGAATCTGCCCAAAATGGCCACTTACGATCAATACGCTCCTGTCGCCACAAACCTGCCGACGTGTGATTATGCCACCGGCCGCGAAACGGTGCTGGCGGCGTTTGCCCGCTTCCACCCGACCATGCGGGATGTGGCCGCCCAGTTCTTCGAGAAGAGTTGGATTGATGCCGAAGTTCGTCCGGGAAAACGTGGCGGTGCGTTCAGCGCCAGTACGGTCCCCTCGGCTCATCCGTACATTCTCCTCAACTGGACGGACAAGCTGCGTGACGTCTCGACGCTGGCGCATGAACTGGGGCATGGCATTCATCAATACTTGTCCCGCAAGCAGTCTTATCTGAATTTCCATCACCCGCTGACGATCGCCGAAACGGCCAGCGTGTTTGGAGAGTTCCTGACCTTCGACTATGTCATGGAGACGACATCCGATCCTCAGGTTCGCCTGGGTTTGCTGTGCAGCAAGATTGAGGATGCTTTCGCAACGGTCTTCCGCCAGAACGTGCTGACCCGGTTTGAACAGTCAACCCATGCCGCTCGCCGCGAGGAAAAGCTGGCGGCCGAGGAAATCTGCGACCACTGGTGGAAGGCCAATCAGGCGTTGTACGGCGACGCCGTCGACATGTTCGAACCGTATCGCTGGGGTTGGTCGTACATTCCCCACTTCATCCATACGCCGTTTTACTGCTACGCCTACGTGTTTGGCGAACTCTTGGTTCTGTCGCTGTACCGGATGTACCAGGAAGAAGGGACCGCTTTTGTTCCCCGCTACCTGCAACTGCTCGAATCGGGTTCGAGTGCCACGCCTGAAGAACTGTTGTCGCGGCTGGGAGCGAACATTGCTGACCCGGCCTTCTGGCAAAAGGGGTTGGACGTCCTGCGCGAAATGGTACGGAAGGCGTGCCAGTTGAGCGACAGCCTGAAGCGGTAAGCCGCGATCGATTAACCTCGCAGAAAAACGGTCAGCGACCGGGCGCCGTGCGCTCCAATCACGAGCGATTGTTCGATGTCGGCGGTTTTCGATGGTCCGGAAAGAAACAGGCCGTATCCCGGGCCTTGAAACTGCAGGCGAGCGTAGGCCTCGTGCATGTTATTCACGAGTTCCTGTCGCGGCACGACAAAGGCCAGGTGCTGGGTAATGAAGAGGATTGCCCGGTGCTTGATGTGCGCGGTGTTCAGCCAGACGGCTCCATTTTCCGCGACGGCGAACTCGGCTGGCAGCAGCGCGAAGTCGAGATCTTCCAGCGTGTGCGGGTCGCTGACCTGGTTGAGATCGAAGCTCGAGGGGAGCACGTCGGGAAACGCCGAGTGGATCTTGTGCGCCCCAGAGACCGGTGTCAGTTTCTGCAACTCGGCCCGCAGTTCGTTGTCGTCCGCGACCGGAACACATTGGCCGCCGACGCTCTGCAGCGTCTCGGCGAAGTGTTTCGCGCGGTCGGCGAACGTAATCCACGTACCGGTCAGCGCGGGGAGTTCCGCCGGGGGGACCTGACGACTGCGGACAGCAGACAGAATGGCGTTACGACTTTCGCTGGCGCTGTTCATAAAGTTCACGGAAGCTCTGCTGCGGGACCTTAGGCAACTCGCGCTGCCGTCCCCAGTCATTGAAACGATTGTATACGACCCACCGCGGCAGGATGCGCAGGCTGAGCCGCGCCAGACGGCCACCCAGGGCGTACAGCCACGGGCGTTGGAAGACGAACCGCATGAGCTTTATGGGCAGCGTCTTTGTCGCCGGCAACAGGCCGCGTCGGCCGATTTCACCCCGCCAGGTGAGCAGTTGATGATGAATGTCGATCTTGACCGGGCACACGTCGGTGCAGGATCCGCACAGGCTGCACGCGTGCGGCAAGCCGGCGTATTTCTCGGCGTCCTTGGCTGGTCCCAAAATCGAACCGATTGGGCCCGGCACCGTGGCGTTGTAACTGTGTCCACCCGACCGGCGATATACCGGGCAGGTGTTCATGCAGGCGCCGCAGCGGATGCAGTTGAGCGAGCGGCGGAATTCGTCACTCCCCAGGATCTGGCTGCGACCGTTATCGACGAGCACGAAATGCAGTTCGCCTCCTTCGACCGGTCCGTGGAAGTGTGACGAATAGGTGGTGATCGGCTGGCCGGTGGCCGAGCGGGCCAGGAGTCGCAGGAACACACCCAGATCGGCGGCCCGGGGAATGATCTTCTCGATCCCCATGCAGGCGATATGCAGTTTCGGCAGCGAGACCCCCAGGTCAGCGTTGCCTTCGTTGGTGCAGACAACAAAGCCGCCCGTCTCGGCGATCGCGAAGTTAACTCCCGTAATACCGGCATCGGCTCCGAGGAACTTCTCGCGCAAGTGCTGGCGGGCCGCTTCGGTCAGATACTTGGGGTCTGCCGCTCCCGCGTCGGTATGCAGGAACTTGTGGAAGATCTCGCCAACGTCTTCCTTCTTCTTATGGATCGCGGGCAGCACGATATGGCTGGGGGGCTCACCCGCCAGTTGCACGATGCGTTCGCCCAGGTCGGTGTCGACCACTTCGATGCCATGCCGTTCGAGGAACGGATTGAGATGGCATTCTTCAGTCAGCATCGACTTGCTTTTGACGATCTTCTTGACCGCGTGCGACTGCAGAATCGAGAGTACGATCTCGTTATGTTCGGCGGCGTCGCGGGCCCAGTGGATCTTCGCCCCCAGGGCGGTGGCCCGTTCTTCAAACTGTTCGAGGTAATCGCCCAGACGCGACAGGGTGTGCGCTTTGATCGCGCCGGCCATTTCCCGCAGGTCTTCCCATTCGGGTAACGACTGCGCCATCCGATCGCGCTTCTGGCGGACGAACCACAGGGCCTGGTCATGCCAGTGGGCCCGTTCCGAATCGGCGACGAATTTCGCTGCCTCTTGTGCGTGCGGGCTGGCCATTTACACGGCCCTCCCGGCGAGGATTTCGGCGACATGCATGACGCGAATCCG
>JAFEBR010000028.1 GCA_018242565.1 Planctomycetota bacterium
GAGCCTCGGAGCCCACATAGCGGACTCCCCTGACTACGGAAATGTCGGTTTGCCAGGCAATGCAGGCGTAGTGTTCAAAGTAATTTCGGGACACGTACGTCAGGATCTTTTCTGCAATCGGTTGCGCACAGGCGACTTCGATCCGTACATTTCCTGAAAGTGACGAGGCACTTCGCACTCCGCGAGCCCCGACTCCTTGAGACTCGGACCACGTGCAGCCGACGGCTCCGAATTCCAGAATCTTTTTCACGATTTGTTCTCGTGTCACCTGTTCCGTAACGATCGTGACAAGTTTCAAGGGATGGAGTTGCATTATCCTGCGCTCACGGTCCATAAACGAATTTTGCCATCGAGAAATAGATCGGAATTCCGAGGGCAATATTGAAGGGAAATGTGATGGCCAGCGCCGCCGTGATCGACAGCGTGGGGTTGGCTTCTGGCAAAGTCAGCCTGACGGCGGGCGGGGCGGCGATATACGACGCACTCGACACGATCGCTCCCAAAACCGTGGCTCCACCCAGATTCAATCCGGCCATGTGTCCCAGCCAGACTCCCAGAAAGCCGTGAATGATGGGCCAGAGTACGCCGAATGCCACCAGAACCGGCCCCACCTTCAGGAGATCTCCGAGTCGTTCCCCGGCGACCAGTCCCATTTCCAGCAGAAAGATGCACAGCGCTCCGCGGAAGATCATGCCCTTGCTGTAGAAGAAGTCATGAAACGGCTCGAATCCGTGGGGGGACATATAACTCGTCGAAACGAAACCGATCACCAATAACCCGCCCATGAGCATGATCGATTGGCCGGTGATCACTTCGTACAACGCTTCGCCAATGCGACTTTCGGGTTGTTCGTCGGTCAGCGAGTCATGGGCGGCCCCAGCGCTGCGACTTGCTTTGGAAAGCACCGCTCCCAGCGCCAGAGCGATCGCGATTCCGGGGCATTCCAGGATCGTCACGAGAGTGGGAAGGAATTTGTCGGGACCGGCGCCCTGTGAGTTCACAAAGGCATCAGCGACAGCAAACGTGACGGCCGATGTTGAGCCATAATGCGCCGCGATCCCCGCCGAGTCGGCAACCGACATTCGGCACAAATACCGCAGAATTACGAAGGCCGTGACCGGGGTCAGGCAACCCAGAACGAGCGTCGCTGTGGCCGGTTTCCAGATCGTTTTGACACCATGTTCTCCGACCTCCTTGGCGAGCTCATGACCGCCGATGAAACCAATCGACATCAGCAGAAAAATCGCGATTGAATAGTAGAGTTCCTTGGGGATTTTGATCCCGCCGTGGATGACTTTGCAAAACACCCCCAGGGCAAAGCACATGGGAATGGGCGTCAGCAGATTTGACTTCAGTGACAAGGCGATTGTGTTCAGGTCCATTTCGGGTGCGGTCCAAGTGGCGACGAATCCCGATCGGCAATGGTGCGAAGATTGGGACCCGCGTTCGATTTCGGGCGAGCTTAAAATTTCACTCGGTTTCCCGAAGCCAGAGTCCCTGCGTGTTTTCGCAGTTTCTGCCAATCAGAAAGGCGAGCTTGCCCGATATAGCAACAAAGCCTGTACCGTGGAGC
>JAFEBR010000289.1 GCA_018242565.1 Planctomycetota bacterium
GAGGCCATCCAGCCTCCGCCCAGCGAGGCTTTGCAGGTGGCGTTCACCGCTGACGGGCTCCACGCGCTGGGGGTGCCCTCCACGGTTATCGACGGGTTTTCCGATGAATTCCGCGCCGGTATGGCGGAAGCGAGCCGCGCCCGCCAATTGGGAGATCAGGGGCCCAATGCTCCCTCAGCCTGGCGCTGGGGTGGGACCGACGCCGAGACTCCCCATCTGGCCGTGTTGTTCTTCGCCGAGTCAGAACGATTTGAGTCCTTCCTGGCGGCGGCGAAGGGGCCCGGGTGGAGCGCGGCCTTCACTGAGGTCACGACCCTGGAGACCAACGGCGTCGGCACTTCGGAACCCTTCGGGTTTGCCGATGGTGTCAGTCAGCCACAGCTCGATTGGGAACAGCAGCGCGACGTCACCTGGCCACAGTACCAGTACAGCAACGTCGTGGCACTGGGGGAATTCCTGTTGGGATATCCGAACGAATACGGAAAACTGACGCCACGCCCCTTGCTGGAGTCGACGCCGTCGACCGCTCATTTGTCCGCGGCCGCCGACGCTCCGGATCGCAAGGATCTCGGCCTGAACGGTTCGTACCTGGTCATCCGCCAGTTGGAGCAGGACGTGCGGAAGTTCTGGCAATTTGTTTATGGGGAATCGAACGGTGACCTCGCGGCGGCTGATTTGCTGGCCTCGCAGATGGTCGGTCGGAATCGCAGCGGCACACTTTTGGTCCCGTTACAGGCCGAGCCGATTCCTGGCGTGCCTCCGGCCCAGGCGGCCCACAACAACTTCACGTATCGAGATGATCCGGCTGGAAGTCGGTGTCCGTTTGGCGCCCACGTACGCCGCGCCAATCCGCGCACGGCTGATTTTCCGCGCCCCCTGGGTTTCTTCGGCAAGATTCTCAGCCTGATTGGTTTGGGGCCAAGTGAGTTTCAGGACGATCTCGTCTCACCCGTGCGATACCATCGGTTGCTGCGGCGTGGACGAAAATACGGACCCGATCTGGAACCCGCTGCCGCTCGTCAACTGCCGGCTCCGAATGAACCCGAGCGGGGGCTGGTCTTCGTGGCTCTGAACGCCAACTTGTCGCGCCAGTTTGAATTCGTGCAGAATGCCTGGATTCGGTATTCGAAGTTCGATGGCCTGTCGGGAGAAACGGATCCGTTGCTGGGTAATCGACTGCCGATTCCCGGATGCCCGGTCACCAGTGATTTCACGATTCCGGCCGAGAACTCATTGGGACGTCGTGTGACCGACGTGCCTCAGTTGGTGACAGTCCGCGGGGGGGCGTACTTTTTTTTGCCGAGTCTACGGGCCCTCAAATACATCGCCCGTGCCGAGTGATCATTTCTTAGCAGCGGTCAGGGGAGGCAACCCCACCCGCGAACACAGCGACAAGAGGGGGCATTCGGGGCACTTCGGGCGGCGGGCAATGCAGATGCGGCGGCCGTGGTGGATCAGGCGATGCGAGAAATTCACCCATTCGCGCTGCGGCAGCAGGTCCATCAGGTCCTGCTCGACCTTTTCCGGGTCCGATTTGTTGGTCAGCCCCAGCAGGGCGGAAATCCGCTTCACATGGGTATCGACCACGACTCCGGACGCGATACCGTACACTGTCCCCAGCAGGACATTGGCTGTTTTCCGACCGACTCCGGGCAAGGTTGTGAGTTCTTCGATGGTTTGCGGAATCTGTCCCTCAAAATCAGAGACCAGACGCGCGGCCATGCCGCGGATGCTCTTGGCCTTCGCCCGGAAGAAACCGGTCGACTTAATAATTTTCTCGACGTCGTCCTGGGTCGACCGGGCCAGGGCCGCGGCATCCGGGTAACGGGCAAACAGGTGCGGAGTGACCAGATTCACCCGTTCATCGGTGCATTGAGCCGACAAAATCGTTGCGACCAGCAGTTGAAACGGGGTGGTATGATCCAGGGCGCAGACCGCATCGGGATACGCTTTCGCAAGGGCTTTCGCGATTTTGAGGGCGCGTGGCCTGTCATCAACAGGAATGCTGGCAGACTTCGACCGACCCATCCCGCTCTCCAGATTGGAATATCCCGCACTCGACCGCGTTTTCAACGCCAGGTCGGCAAAGAGGTGATGGACAGATCACGGACAGGGCCGTTACATTGGAATCATGTCCATCGAATACCCGGCACAATACCTGGAGGGCTTACGCCTTTTCAACGCCGAAGAGTTCTTCGAAAGCCACGAGGTGCTCGAAGAGCTGTGGACCGACACTCACACTGAATACCGCAAGTTTTATCAGGGATTGATCCAGGCCGCCGTGGCTCTGTTGCACTTCGGCAACGGCAACCTGGGAGGGGCGAAGAAGGTTTATCTGACTTCGTGCAAGTATCTCGACGCGTATCGACCCGAGTTTTCGGGACTCGATGTCAACCGGTTCCTGGCCGACATGGCGTATTGTTTCCAGGAGCTCATCGACAATCAGGAACAGTATCCAGCGGGGATCGAGTTGCGCAGCGATCGAATTCCCAAAATCCCGATCCCAGGCGAATTGAATCAGCAGACGACATGAAATCGCACCCTGAATTTGCGGCTGATCTGACAGGCTTCAACGGTACGGCACCGATCTTTCCGTTGCCGAGTATCGTGTTGTTTCCCTACACGGCCCTGCCGCTGCGGGTTTTCGAACCCCGTTACCGCGAGATGGTGGCCCACGCGCTCTCGGCCGAACGCTTGATCGCGATGGCGGTCCTCAAGCCGGGCTGGGAACGAGATTACGAGGGACGCCCCGAAATCTATGAATCCGTGTGCCTGGGGCGGATCACGGCGGATGAAAAGCTCGATTCCGGCGAATACAACATCATCGTCACCGGCATCCACCGGGCCAGTGTCGTCGAAGAACTCGACAATGAACTGCCCTATCGTGTCGCCGAGCTGGAACTGCAGCGAGATTTTTATGCGACCGAACCCCTGGTCGATCGGGAATTGCGGCACCAGGAATTACTGCTGAACTTTTATCGGCTCTTTCCGCGCAGTCGGGCCGATTCGCTGTTCAGCCAGGTGATGGATGCCGGTATTCCGCTGGGGGTCACCTGTGATCTCTTGGCCGCGGCACTGCGGATGAACGTGCCCGACAAAATGGCTTTGCTTGAAGAAGTCGACGTGGATTTGCGAAGTGACCTGCTGCTCGAGAGAATTCGGGAGCGGTTGCCTGCGGAAGAAAAGCCCGCATTTGCCCGCACCTACCCGCCGACGTTCAGTCTGAATTAGGAACGAACCGTCTTCCATGGATGCCGAAATCGTTGAGAGTCTGAAGAACGAAGTCGACAAGCCGCGGATCGAACGCGCGGTGCGCGAGATCCTGCTGGCGGTGGGAGAAAATCCCGATCGCGACGGCCTGCTCGAGACGCCGGCCCGTGTGGCCCGCATGTACGCCGAGCTGTTTTCCGGCCTGCGCGCCACGCCGGCCGTCCACCTCAAGAAGGTGTTTGAAGAGACCTACGACGAACTGGTGCTCGTGCGCGATATCAGTTTTAACAGCGTCTGCGAGCACCACCTGCTCCCGTTCATGGGAGTCGCTCACATTGGTTATCTGCCCAGCGGCAAAGTCGCCGGGTTGAGCAAACTGGCCCGGGTTGTCGAAGACATTTCGCATCGGCCGCAGGTGCAGGAACGGATGACGCACCAGATTGCGGACCTGATGGCCGCCGAACTCAATGCCAAGGGAGTGGTCGTCGTGCTCGAAGCGACGCACACCTGCATGACGATTCGCGGGATTAAAAAACCGGGCAGTCTGGCTGTCACCAGTGCCGTGCGGGGATTGTTCAAGTCGAATCAATCGTCGCGGGCCGAAGTCATGTCGTTGATCAACACGCGGAAGTAGCGATTCATGTCGGATGCAATCGCCCTCTTCGCAATTCGGCTGATCTGCGGCATGGCCTTCATGCTGTGCGTGATGCCGCGCCGGGATGTGGCGACCGCCTATTTCCGGATTCTGCTGCTGGTCACATTGGGCCTCGCCGTTTTGTTTTCGATGTCGTACCCCCCCGGACTCTGGCCCGGAATCGCGGTCGCCGTTGTGTCGTTCGTGGGGTCAGTGCTGTGGTTGCTCGAGCGTCGGCGGGGGGGAGCGTTGGCGATTGCCCTGGTCTTTGGCATCGCGCTGGTTGAACTGTTGCGGATGGCGCCGCGTGAAGGGCGAGCCGAGGGACCGGGAGGGCTCTGGCTGACCGAATTATCGGCGTTGGCCGCCGCGGGGACGCTGGGCGCCGCGATGACGGGAATGTTGCTGGGGCATCGGTACTTGACGGCACCGGGTATGCCGCTGGCTCCACTGTACCGTCTGAATTACGCGTTGGGCGCAGCCGGTCTCGTGCGCCTGGTCGCGTCAGGGATCGCGCTGGCTTTGGGCTATCGAGCCGTGACCGACCCGACTTACCAGAGTTGGCTGGCTTTGCGCTGGTTCGCCGGCATTGGCGGTCCGTTGGTCGCCTGCCTGATGGTGCACCGGATTCTGCGGTATCGCAATACCCAGTCGGCGACCGGAGTGCTGTTCGTCGCCGTGATCTTGACCTTCATTGGCGAATTGACGGCCGATCTGCTGCTGCGAGCGGTCAAGATTCCGTTTTGAGGGCCAGTCGAGGGACGCGGGACGAGCGCCAGGCACCTGCAGAGCAGGGCTGTCAAAACGAAACCGGCCAGGGACTTTCGTCCCCGGCTGGTGAAAGTTGCACAGTTTTCAGGCGACTAGGTCTTAATCTTGCGGCGTTTGGCGCGCCGCGCCTTGGCATTCGCCGGGCGGGCCCCGTGGTTGGCTTTCTTAATCAAACGATGCGGCTTGGCCATGATTCTAAACTTTCCTCAATGCTCGTAACGTAACTTTTCAACCGGATTGGTATGATTTCCGCTGCAAATTGTATTGGCCCGGGGCAAAAAACGGAAGCCCGAGCCAACCGCTGTTTTTGACCTGATTCGAAAAGTTCCGTTCGACCAGGAATCTCGCTAAAATTTCATACAGACTGACTGGCGAAATCTACCTGACTTTGCAACGATTCCCGCATGCCTGCACTGCCAATTTTCCTGTTTACAGCCATCGCTGGCGTGGTGGCTCTGTCGATTTTGATCATCGCCCAGACCGTCGGGCCGAAACGGCGTTCCGCCGTTAAGGAAATGCCCTACGAATCGGGTATGGATCCGGTTCACTCGGCCCGGCACCGGTTTAACGTGACGTTTTACCTGCTGGCGATCGAATTCCTGGTTTTTGACGTGGAACTCCTGTTCCTCTATCCCTGGGCCGTGGCCGCTCACGAACAGGGAGCTTTCGGAGAGGGGCATGGCGTGTTCTTTGCAGTGGCCGGTTTTCTAGCCGTGCTGCTGATCGGTTTCGCCTATACCTGGCGGAAAGGGGTTTTTAAGTGGACGTAGGTGTCCCGGACAATGTGTTTGTGAGCAAGCTCGACGCACTCGCGAGCTGGTGCCGGAAAAACAGCCTGTGGCCGATGCCGTTTGCCACGGCCTGCTGCGGAATCGAATTGATGGCGACAGGCGCCAGTCGACACGACGTGGCCCGTTTCGGTGCCGAAGTGTTTCGATTCTCGCCCCGGCAATGTGACTTGATGATCGTGGCCGGTCGGGTGGTGATGAAGATGCTGCCCGTTCTGCAGCGCATCTGGCTGCAGATGCCTGAGCCCAAGTGGTGCATCTCGATGGGGGCCTGTGCTTCCACGGGGGGCGTGTTTGATACGTACAGCGTCGTGCAGGGGATCGACCGGTTCATCCCGGTGGATATGTATGTGCCCGGTTGCCCGCCCCGGCCCGAACAGTTGATCCAGGCGATCATCGACCTGCAGAACAAGATTCAACGGGAAGGAACCCTGAACGCCAAGGAGTTTTTGACTCCCCAGCGACAGGCCGAGAAGCGTGCCCTGCTGCAGATTCTGCCCGGACAGGTCATTCCCCGGCCCAGTCCCCTGGAAATTGTGAACCCGCAGGTGCCGGTGCTGAATTAGCATTCCGCCCTCTGGCGTGTGTGGCCAGGGTACTGCGGAATGCTGTCGGACAGGGGAGTATCAGGCTCCTCGGGGCCGAGTTTTGAACGAATGACGGCCCGGGACGTCCGAGGAATTTGGGCGGTGGCCGGTGCGGTCAGGAATGACGGAATTTGGAAATCCAATAATGACTTGCGGGGCTGCCCGCGGCGTGTGGCAGTTCTGAAACGACTAGAATCTCTGTATGGCTTCGCAAACACTCGAAAAACTGAAGACCCGGTTCGGCGAGCGGGCGTGGTCCGTGTCGGAAAACGAACGGACCAACAACCGGCGCATCGTCGTTCCGCAGGCGCAACTCTACGCCTACCTGCAGTTCTTGAAAGACGAATGTCAGTTTGATCTGCTGGTCGACGTGACCTGCGTTGATTATCTGCACTTACGGAAGGCCAAGGACCGCTTCGGATTGGTGTATTGCCTGGCCAACACGGTGACGGCCGAACGACTCATCGTCCGCTGTTACCTGAACGAACCCGATTTGACGGTCCCCTCTGCCGTTCCCTTGTGGCAAGGAGCCGATTGGCTCGAGCGCGAAGTTTACGACATGTTCGGAATCGTGTTCGCAGGCCATCCGAACCTGCAGCGTATTCTTCTGCCCCAGGAATTTGCCGGTTATCCGTTGCGCAAGGATTACCCGCTGCGCGGCCGGGGCGAGCGACACAACTTTGAGCGAATCACGCGAGAGAACAGCTAATGGCAAGTGTCATTGAAGCAGAACCCGCTGGCGACCAGGAGTATCGCTGGACCCTGAACTTTGGGCCACAGCATCCGGCGACCCACACGACGCTGCGCATTCTGCTGCAGATTGAAGGTGAACAGGTTGTGCACGCGACGCCCGACATCGGGTATCTGCACAGCGGTTTCGAGAAGATCGGCGAGCACCTCAACTACAATCAGTACGTGACGGTCACTGACCGCATGAACTACATCTCGCCTTTGGCCAACAACATCGCCTGGCACCACGCGGTAGAGACCCTGCTGGGGATCAACGTCCCCAAGCGGTGCCA